>NZ_QSJB01000021.1:0-31163 GCF_003469285.1 Collinsella sp. AM31-2AC | reverse complement strand
GCGGAGGCGGGGCATGCCCCGCCTCTTACACCACATCTCTGCACGCTACCACTGCTACTTGTTTAGTAACAGCAATTTTAATCATTTCAGGGATCATTCAACGCCCCAAGCGCCCACAGACGGCGTTATTTCTCCCCATATGTTCAATAAAAGAGACGCCTAATGGTATTAAATCTCATCAGGGACCTCATTTTTGAACAAAATAAATGCAACCATAATGGCAACAGTACTCATATTTGCCCTTTTTTGCACACAGCCCTCCAGAATAGTCGTTAGGAACGACTCAAAATGGCAATTCCGGCACTTAGATGCTCTCTTCTTGAATGACTAGTTGTTAAAGAACACTCAGCGACTACTCCAATTCGCGACACACTGTGTCGCGAATTGAGCTGTTCTCACCACCGAAGACCGGTGAAAGCTCCTGGCCAGAATCTCGATAGTTTGTTAAAGTGCCCCCTCTGCAGGTTCAATGAGCGCTCATGTTCCAGACTAGCAAGTGAAGAAATATCGAAGCCATCGATGCTCATTTCCTATCGAAAAAACTAGTCAATACACGCTAATTAGCTTGATAAACTGCTTGTATTTTTGTCTACAAAACTGTATACAAAAAGAGATTCCGGTAACCAGCGCTCGACATTATGTCAATCGATAGGAGGCGCTATGGACGCCAAGCAGCTTGAAAAGATGATGGGGTTTGCCCCCGGAGAGTTGGAGAAAGCCGCGGAGGCATACGAAAAAGATGAATGGCCGAAGGGTCGCACCATCAAGCCGGGAAGGCCGTCGATCTCTGATGAGCCAAGCGTTGTTTTATCGGCACGTGTGGGTAAGTCTGTTCTTGAAGCCTTTGACGCAAAAGCAAAGCGCCATGGGCAAACACGCACGGAGCGACTCAGAGAGCTCATCACGCTCGATGCAATGATTGCTTAGACTCCACTCTCCCGCCGACCCAAACATGTACGCCAGCATCCAAAGTCGACATTTTTCGACATCTTTGAATGCTGGCGTACAGCTTTTTTGCAACATAGTCATCGGGGACGTTCTTAAATGACCAGTCGTTAAAGAACGTCCCCGATAACTAACTAGCCGTGGAAGCGGGCTATAGGCGCAAGTGGCTGCTCGCGAAAGACACGCTCGACGGCGGCACGGTATTCGTCGACCTTTTTAGTCTTGCGTACGAGCTTGTGAACGGTAGCGGGGTCGGCGAAGGCGCATTTGGCGTAGAACCACCACTCCTTCATGCGAAAGACCGCGTTGCCGCCAATCTCTTCCGCATAGGCCGCAAACAGCATGTCATGGAAACGCTGCAGTTCGGCTGCCGTGGCAGCAGGGCCACCCTTAACCATGCGAGCCAGCGCGGGGTTCGCGAGCAAGCCGCGTCCCAGCATTACATGGTGCGTGCCGGGATAGGCCTCCACCAGCGCATCCATGTCCTCAAGATCAAAGATGTCGCCGTTATAGGCCACGGGGAATGGCGCGCGATCCAACGTCTCGCCGTAAAACGCTTTGCGCGGCGAACCCGTATAGCGATCCCTCTGTACACGCGGGTGCACGATCAGCTCTGTCAACGGCATGCGGCAGTACAGATCGAGCACGCGCCCGTATTCGTCGTCACTCTCCAACCCCAGCCTGGTCTTTACCGACACCGGCAACGGCGACCGCTCGCACACATCGCTCAGGAACACCTCGAGCTCATCGAGGTTGCGCAGAAAGCCCGACCCTTTGCCCTTCGCGACAACCGTCCCCGAGGGGCAGCCAAGGTTGAGATTGACCTCGCGGTAGCCCATGTCGGCGAGCACGTGTGCTGCCCACACAAACTCGTCCGCATTCTTGGACATAAGCTGGGGAACGACATTAAGTCCCTGGTTATTGGCAGGATCGATCTCCTTAAACGCCTTGCCGCCAAAGCGGTTTCCCACCCGCGGCGGCGGCAAAAACGGCGTGTAATAACAATCGAGCGCGCCAAAGCACTCCGCATGCACGCGACGGAACACATGCCCGGTAATCCCCTCCATGGGGGCCAGCGATAAATTCATCAACATCCACTCTCAAATCAATGTGAGAAAGGGACTGTCCCTTTGTCACATCCCATTCAAGCGGTTCAGGAACTCTTCGCAGGCGCGAGAACGCAGGCGATATTTTTTCCACACCAGATACGATGCAATGGTGAAGGGGCAAAAGGGCAGTCCCTTTGCCCCAAGTGCCGGCTACCGGACGCAAGCTAGTTGCCGTTCGCGAACGCCGCCCATATTTCGAGGTCTAATACTTTTCCCGAGAAGTAAACGGCTGTATTTGGACCCCCGAAGCATTGACATTTTTAGGCGTCAAAACCGCAGGATTTGACTGGCAAAACCGCAGGAAATTGCACGCCAAAAGTGTCGATGCTTCGGGAGTCCGTTTTCACTCGTTCACTTCTCGGGAAAAGTATTAGACCTCGATTCCGCAGTCCCCGATGTGACAAAGGAACAGTCCATTTGTCACATTCAGAATTGACCCCCCCCGCAATAGCTCATCGATGGCGGGATTCTCTATACTGGGTCACATATGACGGTATCGCGCCAAAGGAGAACGCCGTGACCACCTCGCAGATATCCCTGCTCGCGCTCATCTTGGTTGGGGGCATCGGCATCCTGCTTATCGGAGTGAGCGCGCTCATGAAAGCCATCGCTCGCAAGAAAGCCAAGGCCTGTACCGCCGTGACCATGGGGACGGTCATCGACCATCGCTTTATGGGTGAAGGCAGAATGTATCCCGTTTTGGAATACACCGTCGACGGCACGCAATACCGCGCGAAAAAACAATTCCGCGGCATAAAGACCAAAAGCTTGTCGGGACTCCCCATCCGCACGCAAGCCACCGCCTACGAAGACGCCAAGGGCTGGCTGCACGTGCAGACAGGCCCCATCACCCGCCTAGGCACCCTTGCGGAGCAGCTTTGGCCCCTCGGTAGCCAAATGACCGTGTACTACAACCCCGGCAACCCAGACAAAAGCTATGTCGAACGCCCCATCGTGGGCAACTTTGCCACACTGATGTTTAACATCGCAGGCTTCTTGCTCATCGCGATGAGCATCTTGCTCTATGTTCTTATCCAGCGCTAGCTCAAACTGATGCGCCCCGCGCCCCATGCGCCGCAACGACCGCCACGACACCAAGGACCAGCTATGGCTACACTTTCCGAACAAGAACGCAAGCGCATCCAGCGATACTGCATCTGTCCCAAGGTTGCCGGTGCGGCGCTTGCCATGGCGTTTGTGCTGCCTTTTTTGATCATTCCCTTCGAAATGATTGACGACATCGTCTTCCATCACGAAGGCTTCCAGGAGACGGGCATGATGGCCGCCCTGGTGCTCACCGCCATCGAGCTCATCATCTTCTGCTATTGCGCGCTCGCGCCGCGCTTTGGCATGCGCGGCAAGCAGTGGAAGGAAATGCAGCACCGACTCGCCGTCGAGCAGTCCGAGAAAGACCGCACGGCACAAATCGCAGGCGTTATTGGCACGCAGGCCGCCGCGCGCCTACTCAAGAACAGCGACAACGAGACCGCGCGCAACTTGGGCGGCGCGGCAGAAGTCGCCGCTGCCGTAGGCGCCGTCGCCACCGCAGCGGACGTACTTACCGAAAGCTTCGCTAACGCAAAGGCCATGGCAGAGGCCTGTGGCGTGTCTGTCCCCCGTGCAAAGAAGTGGGTCGTCGCGCTTGTGGCGCTGCCCCTCGCGATCGTATGCGGCGCCTATATCCCGCAGCTGGCGCAGGGAAACATCGAGATGCAGGAGAACGCCGCGGCCGCGGCCGAGCAGATCGCCATCGCACGCAAGGCATTAGAGCCCTCATGCGAGTACGTGTCCGCCGATGACCCCTACGAGCGATATCAAGATTACGGCTATCACGTCCGCGGTTATCTGCACGACGGCGACTCCGATACCCAAAAGACCTATACGTACATGGATTTTGACAACAAGGGAACGCTCACGGAAGTGAGCTACGCGGCAGAGATTGACCCCGACGCGAGCCTCGAGGACAACCTTGCCCGTATCGAGCTCGACCTTGACGCGCTTTCCTCTGCTGTCCAAACCATAGACGTCAAGACCGCAAGCCCCGAGCTCCTAGCACCGCAGAAGCTCCCCGAAGAGTTTAGGCAGGCTTTTTTGAACGGCTCGCTCTACGAGAGAATCTCTATCAGGACGAGTGACGACCCCATCAAAGCGTATTACTCGTTTGACACGGATCCCGAGGACGAGTTTGACGAGTACACCCATCCAACCATCCGCATCACGCTGATGGGCAAAACGAACTAGGTGCAGGGAGATGAATGTGACAAAGGGGCTGTCCCTTTGTCACATTATTCGGAACGTAGGGCCTCCACGGGGTCTTTCTTGGATGCGCTGCGGGCCGGCAGCAGGCCAGCGACAACCGTCAGCAACACCGAAATCGCGATGAGCACCAGCGCATCCTGCACGGGCAGGCTCATCAGATTGGGCACCTGCTTGGCCGCAAGCGCCCAGGCATTAACCGGAAAGCTCACGGCCACCACGACGACAATGGCAAAGACGCCGGCAATGAGGCCTTCGATAAAGGTCTCGGCATTAAATACGTTTGCCACGTTGCGCTTTGACGCGCCGATCGCGCGCAGGATGCCAATCTCCTTTTTGCGCTCCAGCACGCTGATGTAGGTGATGATGCCGATCATGATGGAGCTGACGACCAAGCTGATGCTCACAAATGCGATGAGCACCAAGCTGATGGTGTTCACGATGTCGGTTACCGAACCCATGATAATGCCCATGTAGTCGGTGTACGAGATTGCCTGCTCGTCGTGGCCGGCGGCTTTGACCTGCTTGTTATACGCATCGATGTGATCGAGTACGCGCTCCTTGGCCTCAAAGTCGCGCGGGAAAATCTTAACCGAGATGGGATCTGCCTCATCCGCATAGCCCAACGTGGTCAGATTGTTATCGTAGGTGAGCTGCGACGCCTTGGCATAGCTCATCATGAGCGAACTCAGGTCCTCGGCGTCCATGTTGAAGTGAATGGCATTGGCAAAGGCGCTCGCATCCACACGCATAGCGCCCGCCAGGTTAGCAATACTCGACGACACCTGCGTAGCCACCTGTCCCATGAGCCCCGCCGCGCCTGCTTTAAGCTGGGACGATACAGTTGTCGCAATCTGCTCGCTAATTGTCTGCATCACCTGATCCATAGCCTGTTGCAGATACGGAGCCAGCTGCTTTTGCACATAGTCGGTCATCGCGTGCTGCAGGCGCTCTACCAGGGCATCGCCGCCGAGCGCTTTGAGCTGGGCCAGGATTTGCTGGGCTACCGCATCACTCTCAAGATACGTCGAGAACGCGGCGGCGAGCTTCGACGCGTCCTTAAGATCTTCGGGCGACAGCGCCTTAAACTGATCAGACTGCAAAAAGCCCTCAAACAGTTGGTTGGCAAGCGTTCCCACCTGCTGCATTTGCTCGGGCGTGAGCTCAAGACCATCAAAGATGCCCGAGAAATCTGGGGCCGGCGCTTTGGCCATGATGTCACTAAAGTCGATGTCCCTCCCAACACCCGAAAGGTCAATGTCCAGCCCGGACAAGTCGAGACCAGAAAGGTCCATACCGCCGGCTGCGCCCGAGAGCGCAGATGCATCGAACGAGAACGCGCTCTTCAGTGCCGCCTCGTCTACGCTGAACATACTGCCCAAATCCACGCCCTGCTTGGCTTCGCCCTGCAGCTCGTCGAAGGTTTTGCCCGTAAAGACATCCGTCTCGGGGTGGGTAAGCTGTTCCTGCACAATCTGCGAATCGGCAGCACGCTGCATAAGCTGGCGAGTCAGCGCATGCGTATAGGCAATGCCCGGGGATAATGCGCTCGCGTTGGCCGTCTCGTTGGGTCGCACCACGCCCACAATGCGCACGTCAATACCGTCGGCAACCTTGGCCGCCATATAGTCGGCATCGCCAGCCATGTCAGTCCACATGCCGGTCTCTTCGTTTTTGCGATAGGCATCTGCCGGCGACAGCACCTTAAACGTCGTGGACAGTGCATCGTCGTAGGTAAAGTCGGCGCCGGTCTTGGGCGCCTCGACCTTGCCGTCGGCCGTCATGGCGCTGTTAACCAGGTCGTTGAGTTCATCGATATCCAGCGCACCGATGCTGTAGAGCGTGTAGTCGCCCACCGTTCCGCGGCTCGAAAGCACCATCACGGCCTCGTTGGCTGACGTAGGCCAATGGCCGGCAACAACATCGTACTGGCTGTCGAGCAGGCTCTGGTCGTCAATCATCTCGTTAAAGACCGACGTTCCCATGGATTCCATGCTCACCGTTGCCGCCGAGCTCGCACCTCCGCTCATGGCCTCGGTCATGGCGTTGGGCACCAGCCGGACAGGCTTCTCATCGCCCTTGCCGGCACGATAGACAACCGGCGATACACCGTAGCCGTACTGAATGGCGTTGACCTCTTTATCGATGCCGTCGCCACCGGCATCGAGCCATGCCTTAAAGCTCGTCATGTCGTTGGACTTAACGCTTGCGAACATATCCTTTACGGCCGTGACCACAGGGATCTTATCGGTCCCCTGAGCCTTGCCGTCAGTGCTGCCGTCGAACGAGCCCTCGTTCTTGGACGTATCGTCATCCGTAGCCCCATGCCCGCCCATCATGGACGACAGGTCATAATCTTGTTTGGAAATCGTCAGCGGGTAGCTCGAGAGCGTGTCCTCCTCGACCTTTTTGATGTAGTCGTTTACGCCGTTGGAGAGCGCCAGGATCGCCGCAATGCCGATAATGCCAATCGAACCTGCAAAGGCCGTCATGGCCGTGCGGCCCTTCTTGGTCATGAGGTTTCGGGCAGAAAGCCCAAGCGCCGTCACAAAGCTCATCGAGGTTTTGCGCGTGGGCTTGGCCTCGCGACGCGCGGCCTCGGCAGCATCAAAGGGATCTGAATCGTCGGTGACCTTGCCGTCCGCCAGGCTGACGATGCGCGTGGCGTACTGGTACGCCAGCTCGGGATTGTGCGTGACCATGATGACCAGACGATCGCGCGCAACGTCCTTGAGCAAATCCATAACCTGCACGGATGTCGTTGAGTCCAAGGCGCCGGTCGGCTCGTCAGCCAGCACGATTTCGGGGTCGTTGATCAAGGCGCGGGCAATGGCCACGCGCTGCATCTGCCCGCCCGAAAGCTGGTTCGGGCGTTTGTCAACGTGCTCGCCCAGACCAACCGCCTCGAGCGCCTTACGCGCACGCTGGCGGCGCTCGGCATGCCCCACGCCCGTGAGCGTAAGCGCCAACTCCACGTTTTCCAAAATGCTCTGATGCGGAATGAGGTTATAGCTCTGGAACACAAAGCCGATGCGATTATTGCGATAGGCATCCCAATCGCGGTCGTTGAAGTCCTTGGTCGAGATGCCGTCGATCAGCAGATCGCCCGAATCGAAATGATCGAGTCCACCGATGACGTTGAGCATCGTAGTTTTACCCGAACCCGAGGGACCCAGAATGGCTACGAACTCGTTATCGCGAAAAGACAGGCTTACGCTGTCGAGCGCTACCTGCGTAAACGACTGCGTAACGTACCTTTTGCAAATAACTCTGAGATCCAGCATGGACGGCAACCTCTCTCGCGCGGGCGCGCTCGCCCGCTCCCCCCGCCGTTCACGTTCGGCGCGTTTGTCCTACTCTATCCTCATTTTTGGCCGATACCAGTGAAGAATGTAACGAACCGCGCCAAAAAACGAACGGGACAGCACGCCGCATGGCGCACCATCCCGCATATAACATCCCCGATGCGACAAAGAGGCTGTCACTTTGTCACATTCCAATGCGCGCTACTTTTCGAGCCCGCACGGCATAACGTTAGCGCTGCCGCGGCGAGCCTCAGTCACGGCTGCAAAGAAGCGATAGCCGCCCGAGAAGTTAAAGCACTCAAAGCCATGCTGCGCCAAAATGCGGCAAGCAATGTAGCTGCGAATGCCGCTCTGGCAAATCACGTAAACCGGCTTGGCCCGGTCGAGCTCGCCCAGGCGATTGCGCAGATCATCGACGGGAATGTTTACGAAACCATCGATATGCCCGCGCTCATACTCCCCTTCCGTACGAACATCGAGCAGCTGCACGCTGCCATCGCGTGGCAAGTTGGGCTCATCCTCCCAATGCCACTGCGCCAGTATGCCGCGATTGAGGTTCTCGATCATAAAGCCCGCCATATTGACGGGATCCTTCGCCGATGAATACGGCGGCGCGTATGCTAGGTCCAAATCCTTAAGCCTATCGCCGCGCATGCCTGCCTGGATGGCAGTCGCCAGAACGTCGATACGCTTGTCCACACCATCGATGCCCACGATTTGCGCACCCAGCAGGCGCAATCCCTGCTTCTCGAAGACAACCTTCATGGTCATGGGCGTTGCACCCGGATAATAACCCGCATGCGAACCGGGCGACAGGACCACGCTGTCGCAGTCAACTCCCGCCGCGTGTGCCGCCTTTTCGGATAGTCCCGTGCTTGCCGCCGTCAAGTCGAATACCTTGATAACCGATGAGCCCAACGATCCGAGGTAGCAGCTGTCCATGCCGGCTATGACATCGGCGACGACACGCCCCTGCTTGTTGGCGGGGCCGGCGAGCGAAATGACCGCGTCCTCGCCGGTCACCTGATGCGTGACCTGCACGGCATCGCCCACGGCATACACGTCGGCAGCAGAGGTCTCCATGCGGTCGTTGACCACAATAGCCCCCTTGATGCCCAGTTCGAGCCCCGCCTCTTGCGCCAGATGGCTCTCAGGTGCCACGCCAATGGCAAGCAGCACCATATCGGCTCCGATAGGGTCATCGCCCGCAACATGGGTGACAACGCGGCCATCAACTTCCTCAAAACCTGTCACATCGGCCTTGAGGCGCAGATCGATACCGTGCTCACGCACCTCGGTATGCAAAAGGGTCGCCATGTCGTAATCCAGGTTGTTCATAAGCTGGACGGGACGCTGCAGAAGGGTCACCTGGAGCCCCAGCTCGCACAGATTCTCCGCCGTCTCGACGCCAATGAAGCCGCCGCCGATCACGACGGCACTGCTCGGTCGCCGCTCTCGAACATAGCTGTGAATACGCAGCGTGTCCTCAACGGTGCGTAGGCTAAAGATTTTATCCGAGTCGATGCCCGGCAACGCAGGGCGAATCGGCTTTGCACCCGGCGACAGGATGAGCTTGTCATACGTCTCGACAAATTCCTCGCCCGTCAGCATATTGCGAACCTCGACCGTATGCGAATCGGGATGGATGGCAAACACCTCGTGACTCGTCTTGACCGCAATGCGAAAGCGATCCCAAAAGCCCTTGGGAGACTGCAGCGTCAATGCGCTCTCTTCTTCTATCACGCCGCCAATGTAGTACGGAAGCCCACAGTTGGCATACGATACAAAACCCGTGCGCTCAAAGATGACAATTTGGGCCTGCTCGTCGAGTCTGCGCAAACGTGCGGCCGCCGATGCTCCGCCCGCGACGCCTCCAACGATAACCACCTTCATAGCTAACGCACCACCTTTCCCGTGTAGCCGCTTATGCCGCCGATATTCTTGACACTGCCATACCCAGAACGCTTAAGAAAACTCACAGCTTGGTTGCTTCGCGCACCGCTCAGGCAATGCACGAAAAGCTGCGTGCCCTTTCGACGTATACCCATGATGCTACCCCGAAGCAGAAAAAAGAGTCGCTGTTTCCAGCGACTCCCCTTCAGTTGTCTGTCCCACGGACTTACTGTTCGCTCTTCGCGAGTGCCTGATCGATCAGTTTGTTGAGCGCCTCGCGCTGCTCAGCGGAGTTGATGCCGCCCATGATCGGCTCTCCCACAATGTTACCGTTCTGGTCGATCACGTAGGTGGTCGGGAACGAGTACAGGTTGGAGGTGAACTTTCCGGCCTCGCTGTCCGACTTAAACCAGATGTTCTTATACGTTACGCCCTTCTTGGAAAGCACGTCCTTGGCATCGGCCACCTCGTCTTTGTTGCCATCGAGCGTAAAGGAATTAACGCCCACGACCTGGCCGCCCTTCTCGGCAAGCTCCTTGTTGAGCTTCTCCAGATCGCCCAGCTCTCCCACGCACGGCTTGCAGGTGGTAAACCAGAAGTTCATGACGGTGACCTTGTTCTTGGAGAACAGCTCGTCGCTGTTTACATCGTTGCCGTCCAAGTCCTTGCCCTTAAAGCTGGGGAACTTCGTCTCCCCGCTCTCGCCGTTGGTCATGCCCGCGGTCGAGGCATCGACGCTCTCTCCCTCGCCGGGCGTGCTGCCACATCCGGGGAACTCCTTCTCCAGCGCCATGAGCTTGTCCTCGATCTCCTTGACCTGCTGCGCGCCGGCCTTAAGCGTCTTAAGCTCGTCAGCCGCAAACTGATCCTTGGCGCCCTCGATGGTATCGAGCAAGAAGTCACCGTAGTTCTTGCCGTCCTCAATCATGGGAGTGTCTTTGTTGGCCGCAAGGAACACCTTTTCCCATAGGGCGTTATCGCTCGCAAAGATCTCGTTTTCCTTTTGCAGCAGCTGCTGGTACAGCTCGGCCGCCTCCTCGGCACTCGACGGCTTTTGCGCTATGAGCTCGGCAATCTGCGCATCGCCGCTCGTGGCATCCTTCGCGTCGCCCTTGGGGGCAGAGCACGCCGCGAGAGTCAGCGCCAGCACGGGCAGCATCAACAGAGCCGCAATTTTTGACAGTTTCATGGTTCCTCCGTTTATATCGAAACTTATATAGGTACCTATTTGTTTTCGCGGGCTTGCGTGGACTGCGCGGGTTTGTCGCCCGTCACACCCAGCCCGTAGCGAAAGCTAATAGCATCGACGGGGCACGCGCCCACGCATTTGCCGCAACGAATGCACTCGGCATGGTCGGGCGTACGCGTAACGTCCACGTCCATCTGGCACACCTTGGCGCACTTGCCGCACGAGACGCATTTACAATGATCGACCTGAATCCCCAGCAACGACACCTTGTTCATGAGTGCATAAAATGCGCCGAGGGGGCAAATCCATTTACAGAAGGGGCGGTAGAACAGCACGCTCAGCACCGCAACCGCAATGAGGATCGCGAGCTTCCAGGTAAAGAGCTTTCCCAGCGCAGAGCGGATTCCCGTATTCATGATGGACAGCGGAATCGCGCCCTCGAGCACACCCTGCGGGCAGATGTACTTGCAAAAGAACGGGTCGCCCATACCCACATCGTTAACCACCAAGACGGGCAGCAGCACCACGGCAAACAGTAGCACGGCATACTTGATGTACGTGAGCGGCTTGAGCTTTTTCGTGGAGAGCTTTTTGCTGGGAATCTTATGCAGAAGCTCTTGCAGCCATCCAAACGGACACAAAAAGCCGCATACAAAACGTCCCAGTAGCACGCCGATCAGAATGAGCGTTCCGGTGACGTAATACGAAAAGCTGAACTTAGACGATCCCACCACCGACTGAAACGACCCGATGGGGCACGCACCCGAGGCCGCTGGACACGAGTAGCAGTTAAGCCCCGGCACGCAGACGGCTTTGCCGGCTCCCTGGTAGATACCGCCCTTGGCAAAGTTAGGCAGGTGAATATTGGTCGCAAGCGTCGCCGCCGCCTGAATCAATCCACGAAATCGCGCTAAAAGATGCGATGCAGTGTTTTTTCTTTTATCCAATTCCGATACACTCCAAGCACAGCCTGATTGCCTTGGCCAGCACGGCATCTGCCTCGCCGCGCATAATTCCAAAGCCAACCATGGCTACCCCAACGATCAGCAAAGCCACCTGCGCCACAGGCTTAATCGCTTTGAACAATCTGACCACTCCTTTCGTTTCGCGACCCATTGGACCATACCGACTATAAAATCCGTGTTAAGCGTGAATGACTATGCAAGGAGAACGTTATGCGCATCTTGGTCGTCGAGGACGAGCGGGCGCTGTGCGATGCGATCGCACGCAGCCTGCGCAACTTGGCCTATAGCGTCGACTGCTGCTACGACGGGCAGCAGGCCCTCGATCTACTCGATGTCGAAACCTTTGATCTTGTCGTGCTCGACCTCAATCTCCCCCATGTCGACGGCATGACCGTGCTCAGGCAACTCAGGACAACTGATTGTGAGACCAAGGTGCTTGTGCTCTCGGCACGTGGCGAGGTCTCCGACAAGGTAGCGGGGCTCGATGCGGGCGCCAACGACTACCTCACCAAGCCGTTCCATCTTGACGAGCTGGCGGCACGCATACGCAGTCTCACGCTCAGGCGCTTTACGCAAAACGACGTTGTTCTAGCCTGTGGATTGTTGAGCTTTGACACCAAGGCGCGCCTCGCCTCCGTGGGCGGCGAGACTCTATCCCTCACGCGCAAGGAGACCGGCATCTTGGAATACCTGATGCTTAACCAGGGGCGGCCGGTGAGCCAGGAAGAGCTTATCGAGCATGTATGGGACAGCAGCGTCAACAGCTTTAGCAACGCGACCCGCGTGCATATCTCGTCGCTGCGAAAAAAGCTGCGCGGTGCGTTGGGGCACGACCCCATCCGCAACCGAATCGGCGAAGGCTACGTTATGGAGGACGGCAAATGAAGCGGCTGTCGCTGCAGTGGCGCATCACGTTGATGACGGCACTGCTGATATGTTCGACCTGCGTACTTATGAATTGCCTGGTTGGCTACTCCGGCATGCGCTACATGGACTCGATTGGTGCAGAAGCGTCGGCGCACAGCAAGGTGGAGGCGGCCTCGCCCAGCTCATTTGACCCGACAAACAAAGAGCTCGACGACGCGCTGACCATCGTCGTGAACGACGCCCAAGAATCGTTTGGCGCGACGAGCTGGTATATAACTGCGGCGGTGACGCTGCTCGGCGGCGTGCTGGCCTACTTTGTAAGCGGACATGCGCTGCGGCCGTTGCGCTTCTTTGCGACGCAAGTCGAGAGCGTGCGGCCCGACAACCTCGCCGACACAAAAATCAGCGAGGACGTGCCCTCTGAACTCAGGCGCTGCAGCGCGTCGTTTAACGACATGATTGCCCGCCTTGACGAGGGATTTTCCGCACAAAGACAGTTTACGGGCAATGCGGCGCACGAACTGCGCACGCCGCTTGCGCTCATGCAGGCCCAGGTTGAGCTGTTTTGCGCCGAGCACCCCGACGTCGACGCCGATACAGCGAGCCTGCTCGGGCTGCTGCAGGAGCAGACCGAGCGAATGACGCACATGACAAAGACCCTGCTCGAGATGAGCGAGCTGCGCAGTGTCCCTTGCAACGATGCGATTGACCTTGCGCCGATGATCGAAGAAGTACTCACGGACCTGGCGCCCCTTGCCGAGCAAAAAGACATCACGCTTACAAGTGAGGGCGACGCGCAAACGATCGGCAGCGATACGCTAATCTATCGGCTGCTGTTCAACTTGGCCGAAAACGCCATACGTTACAGCGCGCCCAACTCGACCGTGCAAATCAACGCCTGCGCCGAAGGCGACCACGTGCTGCTACGCGTGCGCGACCAGGGGCCGGGCATTCCCGAGCAATACCAGACGAGCATCTTTCAGCCCTTCTTTCGTGTCGACAAATCGCGCAGCAGGGCATACGGCGGCGTGGGGCTGGGGCTTGCGCTGGTCTGGGAGATCGCCGCGCTCCACGGCGGCTCCATCGAGGTCGAAAAGAGCTCGGAGCGCGGAACGACCATGCTCGTAACTCTTCCCACTCGCGCACTCGGCTCATTAAAATAACGAACGGGATGGCACGCCGCGTGGCGTACCATCCCGCACATAATATCGAGGATGTGACAAAGGGGCTGTCCCTTTGTCACATCTGCTAGTTCTCGTCGCCTGCCAGCTGAGTTAGCTTACTCCCACTCGACCGTGCCAACGGGCTTCGGCGTGAGGTCGTAGCAAACGCGGCAAATACCGGGGACCTCGGCGGTCACGCGGGCGGTAATGCGCTTGAGCAGCGCCCAGTCGAGCTCGGGCACCTCGGCGGTCATGACGTCAACGGTGTTGATGCAGCGAATGATGCAGGGCCAATCGTAGGCGCGCTTGCCCTCGCGCACGCCGGTGGCGCGGAAGTCGGGCACGACGGCAAAATACTGCCAGATGGTCAGACCCGCCTTGTCGATCTCCTCGCGCACGATCGCGTCGGCTTCGCGCAGCGCCTCAAGACGGTCGCGGGTGATGGCACCAAGGCAGCGGACGCCCAGGCCGGGACCGGGGAACGGCTGGCGCTCGACCATGTTCTCGGGCAGGCCGAGCTCGCGACCGACCACGCGGACCTCGTCCTTGTACAGCAGTTTGACGGGCTCGCAGAGCTCAAACTGTAGGTCCTCGGGCAGACCGCCCACGTTGTGGTGAGCCTTCACGCCATCTTGGGACTCAAGAATGTCGGGATAGATGGTGCCCTGGGCGAGGAAACTGACCTCGTCGCCAACCTTGCGGGCCTCCTCCTCGAACACGCGAATGAACTCGGCGCCGATAATCTTGCGCTTTGCCTCGGGCTCCTCGACGTCCACGAGCTTATCCAGGAAGCGATCAGTAGCGTCGACATAGACCAGGTTCGCATCCATCTGGTTCTTGAAGACGTCGACGACCTGCTCGCTCTCGCCCTTGCGCATCAGGCCGTGATTCACATGCACGCAGATAAGCTGCTTGCCGATGGCCTTGATCAGCAGTGCCGCGACAACGGAGCTGTCAACGCCGCCGGAAAGGGCCAGCAGGACTTTCTTGTCGCCGATCTGCTCGCGGATTGCAGCGATCTGCTCTTCGATGAACGCCTGGGCAAGTTCGGGAGTGGTGATTCGCACCATGTCGTCGGGACGCTTGTTGGGATCCATGCAGAGCTCCTTTTCGGTTCGATGGGAGTGCGTTGCATGTATGCAAACGCACCGTCATATGACCTCATTATATGCAGAGCAAGGTCCGTTTCCCATCGCTGCGTCAGGGCTTTTTGCAGGGGTGGCAGTTTTTCTATATTCCAAGGTCAGCTAGGCTTCGACAGCCACCTTGGGAGCATCGCCAATAGACTCTTCCTTTATACGTTCGGCATAATCGTAGGCGATACCCACAAATTCCAGTCCCGAGCAACAGGAGTACAATTGCTGCTAGTGTTGCCAGCTGTTGGGAGATGGAAGATGGACTGCGATGGCTACCCATGCGTTCCCATGCCGTTGATGTGTACCGCCTTTGTGCCGGGGCAGATTGACGCTGCGGTTGCAGGCATTTCCGACCCCGATTCGCGCGCCATTGCCACGGCAGAAGCGCTGTACTTTCGCGGACAGGCCACCCTCGCCGCCGAGACAGCACGCCCCCATCTTGACGCCACCGACCCCGCGCTGCGCTATTCCGCATGCTTTATCTGCGGATACGCCAGTCTGTCGCTCAACCGTATCGCCGACGCACGCCGGTGCCTTGCTGGCATCCTCGATACGCCGGCCGACGAGGAATCGTCCGCCATCCACGCCATGCATATCCTGTTCGCCTCGGCCGCGAGTGTCCTGCTGCACTTGCCTTCCCCGTATTCTGCCGAAGAGTTTTATCCGCTTGCGGCGCATCTGCCCGAAGGCCTGCGCCTGTTCGCCAGCTACGTGATGGCGCACGCGTTGTATCTGCGCGGCGAATACGGCCGCAGCCTGGGCATGGCGGAAAACGCCCTGATTATGAAACAGGGAAGCTACCCCATCTCGGAGCTATTCCTGCACTTGTCGGCTTCGATGGCCCGTATGAGTCTCAAAGACGTCGACGACGCAAAAGCGCATTTCGGCGCCGCTTGGGACATTGCGCGCCCCGACGGCCTTATCGAACTCATCGGCGAGCACCACGGCCTTTTGCAGGGACTCATCGAGGCATGCCTAAAATCGCAATACCCTGACGATTTCGCACGCATCATCGAGATCACGTACCGCTTCAGCTACGGCTGGCGGCGCATCCACAACCCCGATTCGGGCGAGGATGTGGCCGACGATCTAACGACCACGGAGTTCACCATGGCCATGCTCGCCTGCCGTGGGTGGACCAATGCCGAAATCGCTCGTCATATGGGTGTGTCGCCGGGCACCGTCAAAAACCGACTATCCGGCGTATACGCAAAGCTTGGCATCGGCACACGCGCCGAACTGGTCGCGCATATGTTGCGTTAGCGACCGGGCTGCCAAGCGCATCGAACGCGCTCCGGGGCCTGGCGCTTTCGCGCGCTCAAATTGGACATTTTGGCCATCGAACGGCACTACCGCCACGGGGCACCTTCTCGCAAAATTGGATTATTTCCTCCGATGTTTGCGGGATGGGAGCCAAAGATGCTTGATCGCCGTTCGTTACTTGTTGCCGGAGCGTCCTCGCTGGCGAGCATTATGTTGCCGCGCGTGCCGGGAAGCGCAAACGCCTTCATATTGCCGTTCGCGCCCACCGAAGCCTATGCCGACGAAAAAGACCCCTTCAGGGTGCTCGTTCTCTCGCGCACCATGTTTGGTGTGGTCGTGGTCGACGTCGCCAACAAGAATACGCCCATCACGGGCACCCAGGTCACGCTCACTTCGCGCTATGCCGCAGGCAAGCAGCTCACCGCCACGACCGACGACGAAGGCACGGCCATCTTTGAGGTCGCGCCGCTTTCGGAAGGCTACGTGGACGAGGCAACGCTCCTTGACGCGTACGACTTTAACGGCGGCATCTCCATTAGCATGGCGGGCTACCGTGATGTCGAGATTCCCCTCGCGCGTATCCAGGGCGGCACCGCCATAACCGCGCCCACACGTCCGCTCTCCGACGGCGAGCCGTACTTCCGCCAGCTCACGTTCGACGAATGGGATATCCAGTACGCCGACGCCACGTTTATGGCAATGCCAGCGGACGAAGCAGCAAACGACCAACCCGACACGCACGCCTTTACCGTTCAGGCACATCTGCCACAGGGCGGGCAGGCAACATTGCATATCAATAAAGTGATGCCCGCTGCGGGCAGCTCACCCGAAACCGTCACGCAGATCGGTCAGATCAAGGCCAGCGCATCGGGTGCGAATAATCTGGCGACGTTCACACTCGAAGACAAGTTTCTCGACGCGGCATCGGGCCTTCTGGAAGAAGGGTGCAAGCTGCGCTTTGTCCTCGACTATCAGGGCAAGACCTACACGCTCTCATCCCCTATGGCCGTTGTCACCGCGCCGGCCGCAAAGTCGGAATCGGGCTCGACCACCATCATTCCCACCACTATGGACCAAGAGATCACTCCGTTTGATTTCCCAGCGGCGTTTCCCGGCATCGGCGGCAACAAGTTCACCTGCTGGATGCCCTCGTTCCCCATTCTGTTCGATTTCTCGTTTGCCGGGTACGTACTGTTTGGCGGAGGATACAAACCAGCCAGCTATATGAACGATTCGGGCAATCCTGATCCGGAATACTGGAAGAAATCGCCGCGCGAGTCGGGCGCCAAGCAGGCAAACCGCTACCTCGACGAGATGGAGGGGAAGTGGAATCAGTACAAGAGCATGAGTGCCGGTTCGGGTACCGATCCAAGGAACACCAAGCTGCTTCGCCATCACTGCACACTGCTGTTCACGATGGATATCGCCACGCAGCTGTACGGATCGCTCGCCTACGACTGGGTGGGCAAAACCTGGGGTGACAACAACGATCCCGCATATGGCAATATTAAGGCCCTCTTCCAAGTAAGAACCGACCTCAATTGGACTGAGCAGTTTACCCTGGGACCGGTGCCGTTTTTCCTAAACGTCAACCCCTGGGTGCTGGCAAAACTGGCGCTCGCCGTGGGCGCCCACACGCACGGCAGCGGCGCGGCGTTTTTCAAGAACATTTCGCTCGACTATTCCAACACGTCGGGCTCTTTCACCATCCAGATCGGGCTTGCCGTCACCTTTGGAGCCGGCGTTGCAGGCGTCGCCTCGTCTGCCGTGCGCGGCGCCGCATCCCTCACGTTGTTCATTGGGTACGAGAAGGCGGATGGACACCAGCTTCCGCGACTGCGCGTAGGTGCAGACGTCGATGTCGATGTGATACTCCAGTTCGTCATGTTCAAGTGGACCACCAAAGCTTGGTCGGGATCGTGGCCCACACTCCTCGATTCGTGGAATATGTCGGTGAACAACGGCGACCAGTATGTACTCCAGCGCTCTGAACTCGCATTGGGCGGAGATACGCCTTACACGCTGGATGCCTGCTTCGGCACGCCCGGCGACATCAAGGCGGGCGGCGTGCCGCAATTTATCGCATCGGCCACCATCGTCACTAACGCCGAGCTGCTCGCACGCGCCGAGGTTAATGCCACTGCCGCAAACGTTGCGCCTGTCGTGCGCGATTGGGATCAAGCGGTCACGCGCATTGAGCTCGAGGCAGACGCGGAGAGCGACGACACGGGACAGATCGAGCATTTCGTCCATGCACTGATAGAGAACGACGAAAACGCCGCGCCAATGTATAAGTACGCCTATATCAGGCAGGCGACGAACGCCGTTGCGGACCCCAACGCCAATTCTGCTGGTGTATCGGAGGACGAGCGTGGCGGTATCAAACCCTCGAGTGACAGCGTGCTGTTTTCCGGCGTGCTCAGCGAAGCTCACATGAAACTGGCAATGATTGCCGGCGCAGAATGCCTGTTCCGCATCGCCTCGGTGCGCTACGGCGACAATGGCCGCTCGCGCCTGGTGGTGCACACAAAGGCGAACGGCACGTGGTCTGCCCCCACGCCCGTGGACTTCCCCCTTGGGTTTGGCGAGGGCGACGTGGAGCGCGACGGCATATACGATTACGACTTCGACGTGGTGGAATATACGGACGGAAGAGGAAACCAGGACGCCTACGTGCTGCTGGTCTCGGGCGAGCGCCCCGCCGGCGACAACACCCTTTTCGATACGGCGAGCACATCCGGCATACTGTCCGTTGTGCGCCTGCGCATAAGCAACGACGGAGTTCGCGTGACATCGCACACGTCGTGGCGCAGTATCTCGCGCGGCCGCCTTCAGGAGGATGGCTACCATTGCCTGCAGTGCCCGCGTATCACGGTGGGCAAGACGCTGGTCGACGGACGTCTGTCGGGTGTCTACCTCCACCGCCGCGGAACCACCGCAGAAAAGGCGCTCAGCAGCGAGGCTGAGGTTGCGCTGGAATGTTTCACCCTGTGGTCGGACGTTTCGGGCGACAGCCTCACGTTCCGTCAGGTCCTCCGCTTTCCGCAAGCACCGTCGAGTATCGAGCTGGGCGCGCCCGAGAATATCGACGGCAAAATGGTGGTGCCCGTTGCGTACGAGACCACAGACGGTTGCGGCTGCGCATCGTACGCCGTGATCGGCCAGTCCATTGCGGGCTGGGGCGTTATGCCGCCGGACGCCGCGGTGCCCTGTGCGGTGCCGTGGCCACAACATTCGGGCTTTTTGGCAACCGTCAACGAGCAACTGCAGCATATTACTTGGACGCGAGGCGCATCGGCATTTGCAACGCAGCCTGTGGGTGCCGCAGGCTGTGGCCCGGCATCGTTTAGCGTAAGCAACAACGGCAGATGCGTGCTCTATGTAGAGAACACCGACGGCAAGGTGGGACAAACCTACGACGAAGAAGGCAACCCGGTAGCAGTGATGGGCAAGCACTTCCGCATCTTCGCCAGCACCTTGGCACGCGATTTGTTCACGGAGCCGTTCGTGATGTGCGAGCTGGACCATCCCGTCGATCAGATAACGACATTTTTGACGTCGGGAGGCATGCTCTCCGCGCTCGCCACGCACATTGTGAGCGCGGAGAAGAGCGAGGCAGAGCTGCACGGCATCGAAGTACCCTTGGTGGCATGTGCCACTCCGACAGGGGCGGTCGCCACCTCGGGCGCAGTGGTGCCCGGAGCAGCAGGCGAATCCTTCATGGTCACGGTGCGAAACGACGGCAACACCTTGCTGACCGCCGGCACGATCGATCTGTATCGAGAGGGCTTTAGCCAGCCGTTCTCCAGCGCATCCATCGGATTCGGGGTGAACGCACGTATGGCATCGATCTACGATCCAGAGCTTGCCGAGGACGCTTCGGCCAACGACATGGCACACGTGAAGTACGCACTCGAGACGCTGGGCGAACATTTTGCGACGCACCCGCTGGTAGCCGACAACGGCAACGCCGTGCTGGCACCGGGTTGCACGGCACAGTTCCGCATGAGCTTCGCCATCCCCGAGAGTTGGAGCGACGAAGTGGGCAAACGCGTAACGCTGTATGCGAAGGCACGTAATCTGGTGGCGCTCGATCCCGTAACGTTCGAGGAAATTCGACCGGGCGCAAACTCGACGCTGGGCGCCGTACTGCACGAGCTTCATGTACCCGACGCGGCATGCGAACGCTCGGAAGTTCAGGTCGGCGTATGCGACAGCGCGGATACGACAGGACTTCACGACGCCCCGATGACAGCAGACGGCGATGGAGGCTCGAGTGGCGGCGGTTCCGGTGGAAGCAGCTCCGGTGGTGGCAGCAGCTCCGACAGCGGCAAGGACCACGGCAATAACAAGCGCTCCGGAAAAGCGGGCGCGCTTGCGGGCACGGGCGATGTCAACGCTCCCCTTACGGCAGCCGCTGCAGCACTCGCCGCGGCAGGCGCCGGCCTCGTCGCCTACGGCGCCCGCCGCACGGCGCTCGAAACCGACACCGCCAATGAGGTCAATTCGGATAGGCCTCGCTAGCTCCTACTTACTTTTGTGAGAGGCGCCGACTCGGCTAATCGAACATCAAAATGGGCTGGTTCTGGATACCCAGAGCCGGCCCATTGCGCATTAGATGTCGTCTGAGGAGTCGAGTTCTGCCTCGAGCTTGGCACGGCGTCTTTTCGCCGTGAAAAACGTTGCACACAGGACAGCAAACGTGGCCGCGAAAATCGTCGCACCGCAGAACACGCCCGTGGCCAGGTTCGCCAACCAAAAGACGCTTTCGAGCAGTACGATCTGCGCCTCAGCGACACAGCGCATTGCGGCAATAACAAGCGCGAACGCGGCGCCGCTAAGACCGCTGACAAGCAGGAAATATCCAACAGGAAGATGCTCGGTTTGCCCAAAACGATTGGTATCGACATAGCCCTTCCGCGTTTGCAGTCCTGCGCAAATCAACATCACGAGAACGAGCCACAAATACATGGCTGCCTCGAATGGCGTTGCAAAGCCATGCGGCATTTCACTGGCGTCGCTGTGAACCCACGCAACCTGTCGAGCTATAAACTGGTAGAAAAAGATCATCAACATGCCAAACGAAAGCAGCACGAAACCAATCTTGTAGATCTTCGCGTTCTCAGCCTCCAGGCGTTCATCCTTTGGGCCGGCATATTCACGCCACTTTTGCACGAGTTTTAAATCTTCAAATTTCATAGCGAACTCCTAAAGAGCGTCAGGGTCGACGTCGATTTCGTCTTCCCAAAACAAGTCGTTCAACGTAACACGCAGCGCCTTACAGATTGCCACGCACAAATTGAGCGTGGGGTTGTAGCCGCCCGCCTCGATAAGGCCGATGGTTTGGCGCGCAACGCCCACGGCTTGGGCTAAGTCAGCTTGCGAAAGGCCAGCCGCCGCGCGTGCCGCCTTCATGCGTAGGTTCTTTTTGCCCGGCATGGAGTTCCTTTCGTAAATATGGACAGATATCCGTTGCACCATGACAGAAATATATTGCATTCTTCACAAGATGTCAACTATATCTGTCATTATGGAAACCATGTTCGCCATCGCCATGTGGACATAACAATTTCGATTCGCTATTCAAACTTACTCGGACAGAACCGACTCGGTTTTGTCCGAGTAAACGTGATTGATAGTCGATCGCTGTGCCCGCTCGTGCAATCAGCATCGTTCGATTTTGTTTAGTAAAACTAGGTCCCTATTAAATAAAATTCGTTTGTATCCAAATTTGTTTAACAATGCCGCGCTACCACTAAGCACTATACCCGTTAATTCGAACGATTGTTCGATGGATTTCGTGTTGGTTGGAATCGCCTATGGACTGGGCTATGCTACCTTGACTATCTATATGACTAAAACGCAGCAAGGGAGCACCGAGAGAGCGAGTATGGCAAAAAACACCGCAAACTATGGTAACGACAGTATCCGCCAGCTCAAGGACGAGGAGCGCGTACGACTGCGCCCCGCCGTCATCTTTGGCTCGGACGGACTCGACGGTTGCGCGCACGCCGCCTTTGAGATCCTGTCCAACGCCGTTGACGAGGCGCGCCAGGGCTACGGCAAGCTCATCACCCTCACCGCTTTTCGCGATGGCTCTATTCAGGTAGAGGACAACGGCCGTGGCTGCCCGCTCGACTGGAACCCCTCCGAGAAGCGCTTTAACTGGGAGCTCGTCTTTTGTGAGCTCTACGCCGGCGGCAAGTACAACAACAACCAGGGCGGCGACTACGACTTCTCGCTCGGCACCAACGGCCTGGGCTCGTGCGCGACCCAGTACGCTTCCGAGTACATGGACGTCACCGTTTGGCGCGACGGCAACAAGTACTCTCTGCACTTTAAGAAAGGCAAGGTCGTCGGCGCCAAAAAGAAGGCGCTCGAGATCGAGCCCAGCGACGAGGACCGCACCGGCACCACCATCAAGTGGCGCCCCGATCTTGAAGTCTTTACCTCCATCAGCATTCCCCACGACTGGTATCGCGAGACCATGCGCCGCCAGGCCGTGGTCAACGCCAACGTGACCTTCCGCCTGCGCATCGAGGGCGACGACGGCGAGTTTTCCGAAGAGGATTTTTGCTACCCCAAGGGTATCGAGGACTACGTACTCGAGAAGGTGGGTGCCGACTACCTCACCGAGCCCTTCTTTATCGAGGCCGACCGCCGCGGTCGCGACCGCGAGGACCTGCCCGACTACAACGTAAAGATCACCGCGTGCATGTGCTTCTCGCGCACCCTCACGATGCAGGAGTACTACCACAACTCATCGTGGCTCGAGAACGGCGGTTCGCCGGAAAAGGCCGCCCGCAGCGCTCTGACCAGCGCCATCGACGCCTATATTAAGCAACAGGGTAAGTACAACAAAAACGAGACCGGCATTAAGTGGCAAGACGTCCAGGACTGTCTGGTACTGGTGACCAACTGCTTCTCCACCCAGACGTCCTACGAGAACCAGACCAAGAAGGCCATCAACAACCGCTTTATCCAGCAGGCCATGACGGCATTCTTTAAGGAGCGCCTCTCGACCTACTTGATCGAGAACAAAGACGCCGCCAACAAGATCGTGGAGCAGGTGCTCATCAACAAGCGCTCGCGCGAGAACGCCGAGAAGACGCGTCAGAGCATCAAGACCAACCTGCAGCAGAAGACCGACATGGCCAACCGCGTGCAAAAGTTCATCGATTGCCGCTCCAAAGACAAGAGCCGCCGCGAGATCTACATCGTAGAGGGCGACTCGGCAGCTGGCGCCATCCGAACGTCGCGCGACGCCGAGTTCCAGGGCGTTATGCCCGTCCGCGGCAAGATCCTCAACTGCCTAAAGGAGGACTACCCGCGCATCTTTAAGTCCGACATCATCATGGACCTCATGCGCGTGCTGGGCTGCGGCGTGGAGATTAAGGACAAGCGCATCAAGAACCTTGGTGCCTTTGACCTGGACAACCTCAACTGGAACAAGGTCATCATCTGTACGGACGCCGACGTCGACGGCTATCACATCCGCACGCTCGTGCTCACCATGCTCTACCGCCTGGTGCCCACGCTTATCGACGAAGGTTATGTGTATATCGCCGAGTCGCCGCTCTACGAGATCAACTGCAAAGAGAAGACCTACTTTGCCTACACTGAGCTCGAGAAGAACGGCATCCTCAAGGAAATCGGCGACCAGAAGTGCTCGATCAACCGCTCCAAGGGTCTTGGTGAGAACGATCCGGACATGATGTGGCTCACCACCATGAACCCCGAGACGCGCCGCCTAATCAAGGTGGAACCCGAGGACGTCACCAAGATGGAAACCATGTTCAACCTGTTGCTGGGCAACGACGAGGCAGGCCGCAAGCGCCACATCTCCGAGCACGGCAAGGAATACCTGGACCAGCTGGACCTGCAATAGCAGCAAATCGATAACGACGGCCCACAAGAAGTTCAAGAGGAAATCGTGGCAAAGAAGAAGACGAAGAACCAGCCAAAGAAAAAGCAGGTCAACGCCGAGAACGTCATCGGCCTGCACTCCGAGGTCACCGACCAGCCGATCACGCAGACGCTCGAGGTCAACTACATGCCCTACGCCATGAGCGTCAACGTCTCGCGTGCATTCCCCGAGATCGACGGCTTTAAGCCCTCGCACCGCAAGCTGCTCTACACCATGTACAAGATGGGTCTGCTGAAGGGCGAGCGCCAGAAGAGCGCCAACATCGTGGGCCAGACCATGAAGCTCAACCCGCACGGCGATGCCGCGATCTACGAAACGATGGTGCGCCTGGCGACGGGCAACGAAGCGCTGCTTGCCCCCTTCGTGGAGTCGAAGGGCAACTTTGGCAAGTACTATTCGGGCGACCTGAGCTACGCCGCCTCGCGTTACACCGAGGCCAAGCTCTCCCCCATCAGCGCCGAGATCTTCAAAGACATCGACAAGGACCCGGTTGACTTTGTTGACAGCTATGACGGCGCCATGAAGGAGCCGCGCCTGCTGCCCACCACGTTCCCCAACATCCTCGTCTCGGCCAACAAGGGCATCGGCGTCGCCATGGCGTCCGACATCTGCGGTTTCAACCTCAACGAAGTCTGCACCGCCACGATGCACTACCTGCAGGATCCCGACTGTGACCTGCTCGAGTACATGCCCATGCCCGACTTCTCGACCGGCGGCGAGATTATCTACCGCCGCGAGGAGATGGAGAAGATCGTCGAGACCGGCCTTGGCAGCTTCCAGATCCGCTCCCGCTGGCGCTGGATTCCCGAAGAGCGCATTATCGAGGTCTACGAGATCCCCTACACCACCAAGACCGATGTCATCATCGAGCGCATCGTCAAGCTCTCCAAGGAGGGCAAGGTCAAGGAGATTGCCGACATCCGCGATGAGACCGACCTTTCGGGCCTGCGTATCGCCATCGACCTTAAGCGCGGCGTCGACCCCGACAAGCTCATGGCGAAGCTCTATCGCTCGACCACGCTGCAGGATTCGTTCTCGTGCAACTTTAACGTGCTCGTCGACGGCTATCCCCGCGTTATGGGCGTGCGCCAGATTCTGCACGAGTGGGTCAAGTGGCGTATTGAGTCCACGCGTCGCCGCATTAACTTTGACCTGGGCAAAAAGTCCGAGCGCCTGCACCTGCTGCACGGCCTTGAGGCAATTCTGCTCGACATCGACAAGGCCATCGCCATCATCCGCGGCACTAAGCTCGAGGCAGAGGTTGTACCCAACCTTATGAAGGGTTTCGACATCGATGAGACCCAGGCCGAGTTTGTCGCCGAGCTCAAGCTCCGCAACATCAACGAGGAGTACATCCTCAACCGCACCAAGGACATCGCTAAGCTCGAGGGCGAGATTGCCGAGCTTGAGGAGATCCTTTCGAGCGAAGAGAACATCAAGAAGGTCATCAGCGACGAGCTGGCCGCGGTCAACAAGAAGTACGTGATGCCGCGCCGCACGGGCAGGATCGAGCCCCATGAGGTTATCGAGGTAAGCTTGGAGCCCGAGGTCGAGGAGTACCCGGTTACGATCATGCTCTCGCGCGATGGCTACCTCAAGAAGATGACGGACCGCGTGCTCAAGAAGGCGACCACGCTCAAGTACAAGGACGGCGACAAACCCTTTATCGAGTTCCCGTCCTCCAACACCCACGAGCTGCTGGTCTTTACCAACAAGAGCCAGGTGTACAAGTGCAAGGTCACGGCGTTTGAGGACACCAAGTCGGCACAGCTGGGCTCGTACCTGCCGACCGATCTTGAGATGGAACCCGACGAGAACGTCATCTGGGTCATCGACCCCGAGGACTACAAGGCCGACGCTCTGTTTGTCTTTGAGAACGGCCGCGTGGTGCGTGTCGCGCTTGCCGGATACGTTACCAAGACCAACCGCAAGCGCCTCAAAAACGCTATCTATGGTGGCAGCAAGCTGCTGTATGCCCAGGTGCTCAAGGAAGATCGCGACATCGCGCTGGTCTCGAGCGACTATCGTTTGATGAACTTCAACACGTCGCTGCTTAAGACCAAGACGACCACCAACACGCAGGGCGTCCAGGCCTTTACGGCCAAGAAGGGCCGCTCGGTCACCACCGTCGGCACGACCGAGGAGATTCTTGGCGCCGGCGTCTCGGCCGAAAAGTTCACCGCGCAGAGCCTGCCCTCCGCCGGCGCCCTCATGAAGGAAAACGACATGCCGAGTTTGTTTGACTAAAACAACGGCGACCAAACCGTTATGGTTTTACAAAGCAGCGGGGCCCGGAGCGCAGCAACATCGCGCTCCGGGCCCCATGCATTACAGCAACATCATCCCTATAGACAAAATGTCGCATAAAGTGGAACAGACATAAGCCCATCATTCATTCCAAAGGGCTTAGTCGATAGTCTGATAAGGCGCACGCCCGGATGGGTCTTTTTAAGTGAGGACAGGCTTCGAGATCTTGTGTTCTCCCCCGCCTTGACTTCAATCGCAGACAAGCATCCCTGCTTCTCTACTACAAAGTCGATTTCCGCACGATTATCTCGCGCCCAATAATGCAGCGGATAGCCCATGGCTGAAAGCTGTTGGGCAACGTAGTTTTCGGTAAGTGCGCCCATGAATGTGCCGCCGATGCCGGCTAGAATATCGGCGCGTTGAGCACCGGCCTTGGAGACGAGCAGCCCTGTATCCGCCTGATAGATTTTAAAAGCAGAAGGGTTAACGAAGGCCTCTAAGGGGCTTTCGATCTGCCCGACTAGGCTGCAGCGCGCCACCGTACCCGACAATACAAGCCAATCGAGAGCATCTCCAAAGAGAGACGCATTGCCCCCCGCTCGCACTACCTTGTATTGAAATTTACGATTCTCTTTGGCAAGCTGCTGTGAAATGGAATCGAAGCACGCACGCGTCTTTGCGCTCAAGCGTTCATCAGCATATTTATTGGTGTCGGCGGAATATCCGTCGAGAATAATCCGATGCTTTTCGGCCACATCAATGATTGACTGATCATCGATGTACGTTTGGACCGCCTCGGGCATTCCGCCAACAACAAGATACTGTCGATAGAGCCCAAGCGCCTTTTCATGAAGGCTTGGCGCAAGAGGACCCATTATCTCAAATGATGAGCGTATCTCGTCGACCAGCTGATCGTGCCCCATCGCCCAGAGAAACTCCTCGAAATCGAGTGGAGTCATCTCAATCAAGTCGGTCTTTCCGACGGGGAACGAATACGACTGATGGTTAATGGCAACCCCAAGAAGCGACCCGGCAGCCGCAACGTAATACTCGGGAGCATCTTCGCAAAAGTATTTAAGGGAAGTGAGCGCTTCCTCGCATGCCTGGATCTCGTCAATGAACAGTAAGGTTTTGCCAGGCACGATACGCTGTCCCGTACGAGCCTCAATCGCGCGTACGATCGAATGAGGGTCAAGACCGCCCGAAAAATCCGCTCGCGCCGACCGGTCGTTCTCAAGATTAACGTAGACAACCGATTCGAAAAGATCCTGAGCGTACGTTCTGAGCAGATAGGTCTTGCCACACTGGCGCACGCCTTTGACCAGCAAAGGTTTTCTATCAGCCCTGTCTCGCCATTCCCTAAGGAGCTCGTCTGCCTTGCGACGCATACGCAACCTTCCCTCATGAACTTCTGTTTGACAATATTTTAACGCGGATTAATTTGTTTTCAGTTATTTTTCTGCGTTTAAAAATTGTTCTATACGGCACTTGAGGGAATACACCCCTATCTCTTGGTAAGGATAGCAAGCATTTCCACCAACGCTGATTGCCATGCGTTCTTCTTGTCCTTAGGCAAGCTTGCGAGCGAGCTCTCGCACCTCTTTCAACTTGGGCGAGGATGCCATGCTGTCGCGCTCGGTCATACCGCTGATGGTGACAATGCCCTGGTCCTCCCACTTGCAGTACGCGCAGGTTGACTTGTACATAGCGATCGCCGCATCATAGACGCCCTCGCTGTGGCTATCGAGTAAAAGGGCCGTCTTGGTGAACGGGAAGCCCGTAGCACCGAAGGCGTACAGGCGGTCGATGACAGCCTTCTCCTGTGCGGTGATATCAAACCAGTAGATAGGCGAAGCGAAGACGACCATGTCGGCGTCTTTCAGCGACTCAATCACGTTGGCCATGTCATCCTTCTGCACGCAGACGCCCTCATGGGCAAAGCAGTACTGGCATCCCAAGCAGCCGGCGATCTTCTTGCTGGCAACGCGGACGACCTCGACCGTATTGCCGCCCTCACGCGCGGTCTCGGCAAACGCCTCGACCATGGTATCGGTATTGGCGCCCTTACGCGGGCTGCCGCTCAATACAACGATATTCATAGGATTCCCTCTCCTTCATGCTGCAGGCGCGCAGCATTTTTTCTTGTAACCAAAACAAATGGGGTTAATCAATCGCCAGCAGGCCATATCTCTTGCTCAAGTTCCCTAAAGAAGCTCAAGGCGATTGCGATTGCCTTATACAACATCGAAAACCAAAGAGGGGCCATAGCAACGTCGCCTGCCTGAAATGGCACGCTGTCAAGGTCAACTACGGGGATCGTGGCGAGCCGATACCGCCCGCATGCCTCCTTCGGAATAGGCACTGAGCAGCTCCTGGGCGTGAGCGAACTCGGGTCCCCGCCTCCAACCAAGTAGGCGGTTGACCGCGAGATTTCCCTGGACGTTGTGGACGAAGAGCAGATAGGCGTCCTCGCGCGAAAGCCCAGTCTCCTCCATGATCGAGGGAACCATCTGCTCGGCGCCGCGCTCGACGACGCGCTGTGCCACCCGGGCGTACGCGTCGTCATCCGAGTAGAGCAGATAATAGTCATCGTTTGCCGGCGGACGCTGGCAGAGGGCACCCGCCTCTGTTCCCTCGAGCGGCGGCACCGCCGCCAAGGCCTCGTCGATAAGCGCGTCGAGCAGGGCGAACTTGTCCTCGTAGTGCAGATAGAACGTGCCACGGTTGATATCGGCACGGCGGCAGATATCCGCTACCGTCATCTTCGCGAAGCCGACCTCGGCCAGCAGCGCGAAGAACGCCTCCCGTATGACCGAGAGTGTATAGCGTCGGCGACGATCGATCTTCCCCGCTTCCATTACCCCTCCAATTGCAACGCTCGACAATGCCCGGCAAACGCTCGTTTATCGACAACAGGCCGAAGCTGTTCATTGCTCTTAAGCAAATCGACATGGATACTTTTTATAGACACCTGTTTATAATAGCTGAAAGAAGGTATCCAGTGACCCTGTACGAGCAGCTCGTTATCGAGCTCACCAACCGATCGTTTTCCCTTCATGCCGCCTACCGCAGCGGCAGCACGCCCTATGAGCTGAGTGACCGCGAGCCCGAGCCCTACGACCAGCAAATCGAGGACTTCGCCCGTATGATCGAAGAAGCCGATTGCGTGCTGGTGGGCGGGGCCTCCGGGCTCTCCGCGGCGGGCGGCGGCGACTTCTACTACGAGGACAACGCGACCTATCGCAAGCATTTCGGCAAATTCGCCGAGCGTTACGGTTTCAAGGGCGCTTTCGAGGGGTCGTTCTACCGCTGGCCCACCGCCGAGGCGCGCTGGGGATACCTCGCCACCTTCCTCGACACCACGCTCAACGCCCCGCTGCGCAAGCCCTACAAGGACCTCGACGCCATTCTCGCCGAGAAGGATTTCTTCGTGCTCACCACCAACCAGGACACGCAGTTTGTGAAGCTCTATCCCTGGGAGAAAGTGGCAGAGATCCAAGGCGACCACCGCTTCTTTCAGTGCTCCCGCTGTTGCACCGACGAGGTGTGGGATGCGGTCGAGCCGGTCTCCAACATGGTAGAGGCCATGGGAGACGGCCTTGAGGTTCCGACAGAGCTCGTGCCGCGCTGCCCGCACTGCGGGGCAGAGGCGTTCCCCTGGGTTCGCGGCTACGGCAACTTCCTGCAGGGCGAACTCTACGAGGAGCAGTACCGCAAGGTGTCCGAATGGCTCGACGCGCACGCACGGCAGAGGATCCTCTTCCTCGAGCTGGGTGTGGGCCGCATGACGCCCGCGTTTATCCAGGAGCCGTTCTGGGCCCTCACGGCGCAGTTACCGCAGGCCAGCTACATCGCCGTAAACAACAAGACGCAGTTTCTCCCCCGCGCGATCGAGGATCGGGGGCTCGCCGTTCGCGCCGACATCGCCGACGTGCTTGCCGACGTGCGCAAGACGCTGAGGAGGTAGCGCATGGAGACGGCGAAAGCAGTTCGCATAGGCAGGGCGCTAGCCGAAGCGGATCTTGTCATCATCGGCGCTAGCAACGGACTGGACATGGCAGAGGGGCTCAACCTTTTCTGCGCCGATGCTCATTTCCAAGAGGCGTACGGGGACCTCGCCCAGGCAGACGGCATCGGCTGCATACTGCAGGGGCTCGCTTCCCCGGATGCCAGCGTGCGACGCCGATGGGCCGAGCGGTTCCATCAAAAGGAGTATCTCGAATATGAGCCCGGCTCGCTCATGAACGGGCTGCGGCGTCTTACGGAGCACGCCGACACCTTCGTGGTCACATGCAACATCGACGGGCACTTCGCGCGCGCCGGGTTCGACGAGGAGCGCGTGCTCGAGACTGAGGGGAGCACGCGCACGTCGGTTGACGAGCGGCGCCTCGCCCATCCAGACACCCTCGCCATGACCCAGCTCGACGAGCTCGCGCGTCTTGTGCAAGCCCATCGCAACGGCAGGGTCGCCATCCTCGAACTTGGCGTGGGACTGCACAACGGCGTCATAAAGCGCATGCTCGCCCAGATCGCGAACGCCTGCGAGCACGCCACCTACATCGTGTTCAACTACGGCCAGGCCATGGCGCCCGACGCTTCGTGCGAGACGATTCTCGTTGACGGCGATATGGCCCCGGCTTTCGAGGAGATCGCCCGATGCCACCCCTAGAAAGAGAAGCGCGTAGGCTTCGAAGCCTTATCGACGATGCCGACGCCATCATCGTCGGCATCGGCTCGGGCATGTCGAGCGCCGCCGGGTTCAACCATTACAACCGCGCGGGCATGGCGCGCGCAGGAATGGCGGACTGGCAGCAAGCCTTTGGCTTCAAGAGCCTTTTCGACGGCTTCTACCACCTCTACCCCAGCCTCGAGCAGCAATGGGCCTACTACGCGCGATA
>NZ_QSJB01000020.1:0-32700 GCF_003469285.1 Collinsella sp. AM31-2AC | reverse complement strand
GGCGGAGGCGGGGCATGCCCCGCCTCTTACACCACATCTCTGCACGCTACCTGGAGTCGGCTCGAAAAGAGTGATTTTGGGTTGTTTGCTGCGGATGTGGGGCTTGGAAACAACGCTCGGGGTGGCGAGGCGCCCAGAATTCGGTCGCAAGGAGGGCGTTCCTCGGCTGTGCCAGGAGTGTCCCTAGGTGCCGGCACATAAGGAACGTCCCTAACTGCCGGAGGGGGTGCCTGCCGTGGCAGGCACCCCCTCCGGATGTGGGAAGTTTGCGCTGCAGGTTACTTGTCGGTGCCCAGCTTGTGCGGCTTGAGAGCGAGCGCATTGACGAGCGCGTCGGTGGCAGACTTGACGGCCGCCGGCTGCGGATCGTTGACGTGATCCTCGGGATGCACGGGCAGGTCCTTCTTGACTGCATCGTGGATCAAGTTGAGGTACTCAGTCACGCCAGTGGTCGACAGGTGCGTGCCATCGCCATCGAACAGGTCGTTGCGATTGGCACTGTATCCGTACCAGTCGATAACGCGCACGTTCTTGTAGCGCGTAGCAGCGTTGGCGATGGCCTGGTTGGTAGAGCCAACCCACGGCTGCGGGCTGCGCGTGTTCACAAACACCACAATACGCTTATCTCCTGCATCGGTCATGATGGCGTCGATCTGGTCGTCGGTTACCAAGCCGTTGGTGCCCAGTGCAAAGACCACGATCTTGCCGGCAAGGTTCTGTTGGAGATAGCCCTCAAATGTCGCGCGGCCCGCATCGAACTGGCGGCCCTTTTCGGCATCGATGTGACTGTGGGGGAACACGCCGTCGAAGGAATCGACGGCGCGCAGCGACACGGAGTCACCGATCATCAACAGGTCGTAGGAGCCATCGGGGAAGCCGTCGTTGTCCTTGTCGGTGTCGTCGGCTGCCTGTTGGTCCGTTGGCGCGGTGTTTTTGGCTTCCTTGTTGAGGACTTCGGCGCCCTCACCGCTCAGTGCGGAGGTCTCCGGCACAAAGATCAGGCCGCCCAGCGCGATAACAAGCACGATGCCGCAAGTGGCGCACACGGGAATATGCGCGCGCACCCAGTTGGCGGGCGTGGTGGTGCCGTCGCGGAACTCGGATACGGTGCGCCCAAAGGCGCCCTTTCTAAACGGCGTCTCGATAAAGCGATATGAGCATTCGGCTACGGCGACCACCAACAACACCTGCAAAATGTACTGCCACCACGGCGTATCGTTGATGTTGGCGACCGGGTTCATGAGCAACAGTAGCGGATAGTGCCACAGGTAGATGCTGTACGAGCGCTTGCCAACCCACACGAGCGGCTCGGCGGACAGTGCGCGGGCAACCATTCCCTGGGGCTGCACGCAGGCCGCGATGACCATGAGCGTGAGGATGGAGCATAACAGCGTGCCGCCGCGATACTGGAACGCGGTGTAGCCGTTGGTGAGCGCGACCATGGCGGCAAGGCCAACCAGACCCGCGACGCCCAACACATCGATGGATGCAGGTGAGGACCAAAAACGCACGAGCGTACTCGGCTGAGTCGGGACGGTCTCGGCTGCGCCGTCGGTCGTAGCGTCATGCTTGCTTTCGGCGTTCTTGCCGTGCTTGGCGGCGCCAGCCAGGCGATTGAGCCCCAAACGATGAGCGAGACGCACCGGTGCCAGGTCGCAATCGGGGATAAAGGCCATCCAGGCGCCCAGCAGCAGCGAGAACACGCGGGTGTCGGTGCCGTAGTACACGCGGCTGGGGTCGGCGGCGGGGTTATAGAGCACCATCATGGCGATGGCGGAGACAGCAGCCAGGCCCAGAACCATGCGGCGCGTGTTGGGCTTGCTCATGTGCATAAATACCATAGCGAGCAGCAGCGGGGGCCAAACCAGGTAGAACTGTTCCTCGATGGCGAGCGACCAAAAGTGCGTAAGCGGCGAGGGATCGCCCAGGGCGTTGAAGTACGAGACGTCCTGCATAATCTGCCACCAGTTGTTAAAGAACAGCAGCGACGGCAGAATGTCGGGACGCATCTTGGTGAGCATCACGTGGTTAAAGATGGTGCACAGCGCGCAGGTCACGAACACTACCGTTACCACGGCGGGGACCAGGCGACGGATGCGGCGAATCCAGAAGCTCTTAAGGTCGATGCGACCGGTCTTAGCGACTTCGTTGAGCAGCAAGCGCGTGATCAGATAGCCCGAAAGCACAAAGAAGATCGTGACGCCAAGCAGGCCGCCCTGAGCCCACGTGAGGTTGAGGTGATAGAGCACCACCGCGACGACGGCAAGCGTGCGCAGGCCGTCAAGGGCAGGGATGTAGCGGGACTTGGGGCGAGCAGGCGTCTGCTCCGCGGCGGGAGTGTTGGCGCGGCCCGCGTTGTTGGCAGAAGCGCGATGGGGGCTCGCGGTGCGTCGCGGCTCGTTGGCACGGCGCTCGCCCTTCACGCGTTCGTGCGGCGCCGGCTCGTTGCCCGTGCGGCGTCGACCGCGCGAGCCCGATTGCGAGAATTGTTCCATAAAACATCATCCAATGACGAGAATAATCAGCACGTATTCATTGTAGCTGCCTACCCCTGTGAATGCTTGCTGCTGGCGCAAGCTCAAGCGCGCGTCCACATCAAAGTGGACTAAAGTTATAGGGGGTGCGAGAGTGCACAATCGTTGGTCGACGGTGGGCGCAAAGCCTGAAGACGAGGAGGTTTCCATGGCGGATCACAGCATCGTTGCGGTGTTCGGCAGCATGAACATGGACCTTTCGGTGGCGTGCGAGCGCATGCCGCGCGCGGGCGAGACCGTCGGTGGCAGCGGTTTTATCACCAACGCCGGTGGCAAGGGCGCTAACCAGGCCGTCGCCGCTGCGCGCATGGGTGCGCGCACGTGCATGATTGGCGCTGTTGGGCGCGATACCTTTGGCGATGCGCTTGTGGCAGGGCTCCAGGATGCCGGCGTGGGCGTTGAGTTTGTGGCGCGTCGCGATGACGTGGAGACCGGTACCGCGACTATCATTCGCTGTGAGAGCGACAACCGCATCGTGCTGTCGCCGGGCGCCAACCATGCGCTTGCGGGCGAGGACGTTGCCCGCGCACTGAGGCGCTTGGTGGCCGACGAGCTCGACGGCGATGCCAGCGAGATTGCCCCGGCTGCCGGAAGCGTCTTTATTGCCCAGGGCGAATGTGACCTTGCAGCAACGGCCGCGGCGCTTTCTTGCGCTCACGAGCTGGGGTTCTATACGATCTTTAACCCGGCGCCCGCCTGCGACCTGCCGGCAGGAGCGTGGCCTGCGGTCGACCTGGTCTGCCCCAACGAGACCGAGTGCCAGGTGCTGACGGGCATTCTGCCCACAGATGATGCGAGCTGCGTCGCCGCGCTCAATGCGCTGCTCGACAAGGGCGCCGGCGCCGCGGTCATCACGCTGGGCGGCGCCGGCTCGGTTACGCTCGGCGATGGCGGTGAGCCGCTGCGCATGCCGGCGCTTTCGAGCGTGGTGGTCGATACGACGGCCGCGGGCGATACATTTATTGGCGCGCTTGCTGCAGCTCGTCTGGAGGGCCTGCCGCTCTTTGAGTGCATGGCGGCGGGCGCTCGCGCCTCGGCGGTGACGGTGTCGCGCTTGGGCGCTCAGCAATCAATTCCCACGCGTGCGGAAGTCGAGCACAAGTTTGGTTTAGACGGTTTGGATGTAGACGGAGAAGCGGAGTAGAACAATGGCAACCAAGAAGCTGATCCTTGATCTGGATATGGGTGTGGACGATGCGATGGCGCTCGCCTATGCCATCGCGAGCCCCGAGGTGGAGCTCGTGGGCATCACCACGTGCTTTGGCAACGTGCGCGTCGAGCAGTCGGCGCACAACTGCCTGGCGGTGCTCGATCTGCTGGGTCGCCCCGAGGTTCCGGTGTACCTGGGTGCCGACCGTCCTCTGCAGGCGACTGAGCCCTATACGCCGCCGGCGTCCACCGCGCTCATTCACGGCAAGAACGGCATCGGCGGCGCGAGCGTGCCCGCGTCGCCCTACGAGCCGGTGGGAGCGACCTCGGCCGGCGGCAACGCTGCGGTCGATTATTTGATCGATGCCGCGCGCACTTATGGTCCCGATCTGGTCTACGTAGCGACTGGCCCGCTCTCCAATCTGGCGCTCGCCCTGGAGCGCGATGCGGCGGCGATGATGTCCATCGGCCGCGTGGTCGTGATGGGCGGCGCCCTTACCGTGCCCGGCAACGTGAGCGCGGGCGCCGAGGCCAACATGGCGAGCGACCCCGAGGCAGCCGACGCGGTGCTGCGCTCAGGTCGCAAGCTCACCATGGTGGGCCTGGACGTGACGCATCGCGTGGTGCTCACGCGCCGCGACATTGCCGGCTGGACGGGCTCGGGCACTATGGCTGGCTGCGCATTTGCGAGCATGGTCGAGCACTACATTGGTTCTTACGAGATGAACGCGCCCTACCTGGGCGGCTGCGCGCTGCACGATCCGCTGGCGGTTGCCGTGGCGATTGATCCCACGCTCGTGGGTGCGCTCGGCTGTAACCTGCGTGTTGACTTGCTGGGCGAGTACCGCGGCCGCACCATCTGCGACGAGCACCGCCTGTCCGATCCGGACAAGAGCGCGCTTGTGGCGCTGACCGTCGACGCCCCGCGCTTCCTGACCGAGTTCAAGACGCGCATGGCCCGCATCCTGGGCTAAACGATTCCTGCGCTCCGTCCCAAATAAGCTACCGAGTAAATACGCCCGTTGGGGGAATAGTCGCGTCGCTTCGCTTGACAACAGGCTAAACTAGCTATTAAACATTTACTATTCTGTTTAGATTGAATTTGCGGTCGTTTAGTTGTCGAGTCACGGGGCGGTCAGGCCACGATGCTCGACCGCGACCGTTACTAGGGGGAACAATGGCCAAAGCAAGTGTCCGCGAAATCAGCCGCATCACCGGTTTTTCGCCTGCGACCGTGTCCAACGCGCTCAACCGCAAGCGCAGCGTGAGCGAGGAGACCGCCAAGGTCATCCTGGAGTGCGCGCAGTCGCTCGGCTATCAGCAGTCGACGCAGCTCGAGAGCATCCAGTTTGTGCTTGCGCGCAAGACGGGCGCCATCCTGGACGAGAGCACCTTCCATCCTGCAGTCATCGAGGGCGTGGAGCGCCAGGCGCGTCGCCACGGCATGAGCACGAGCTTCGTCTCGCTCGACTTTAGCGACCTGGACGCCGTGCGTCCGCAGGTCGAGGGCCTGATCGCCGACCCGTCTGCCGCCATCGTGCTGATGGGCACCGAGCTGGGCGAGGAAGACTACGCCTTGTTTGCCAACGCCGCCGCCCACCTAATCGTGCTCGACGGCTGGAGCGACCGCCAGTACTTCGATGCCGTAGTCATTGCCAACACCGATTCGGTGCTGCGCGCCGTGGACTACCTTATCGAGAAAGGTCACAAGCAAATCGGCTATCTGGCAGGCGACCTTCGCATCCGTAACTTTAAGGATCGCGAGCGCGGCTATCGTCAAGCGCTTGAGGATGCGGACCTCGAGGCCAACTCGACATGGCGCGTCACGCTGGGCACTACGCTCGAAGGTGCCTATCGCGATATGGGTGCATGGCTCGACAGCGTCTCACGCGACGACCTGCCGACGGCTTTCTTTGCCGAGAACGACGTGCTCGCCGTGGGTGCCATGCGCGCGCTGAACGAGCACGGCATTCGCGTGCCCGAGGACGTCTCGATCATCGGCTTTGACGATCTGTCTTTGGGTGCCTTTTCCAACCCGCCGCTCACCACGGTGCACGTTCCCAAGCACGAGGTGGGCGAGATCGCGGTGCGCCGCCTGGTGGGCAACATCCGCAATCCCAAGAGCTATACCTGCAAGACGGCCGTATCGACCTATTTTGTCGAGCGCCAGAGCGTGCGCGAAATCTAGGCGGAGGAGGTATCGCCCGCTTCGCGTCAAAGCACGCTAGGGCAGCAAATACAACGCCATTTAAAAGAGGGTCCTTCTGGGCCCTCTTTTTTGTTTCCCTTGTATGTTCAATCCGTTTACATACCGTTTAGGCTGATTTCTCTACCGTTTACGGGTATTTCGCGCTAAACTTCTAAACAGAAGAGTAAAACATTTAGTAAACAGAACAAAACGAAACACGCATCTGTTTACTGAACATGTGATTAGGGGAGGACGTACATGGATAAGATCAAGCTCGGTTTTGTGCCCACGCGCCGCAGCATCTTTAGCGCGCCGGACGCGATCAAGTATCGCGGCCTTACGGCTGATCGCCTGCGCGAGATCGGCGTCGACATCGTGGATATCGACGACATCAACGATGAGGGCCTGCTGTTCGACGACAGCCATATCGAGCCTATCGTCAAAAAGTTCCGCGCCGAGGGCGTCGACGGCATCATGCTGTGCCACGCCAACTTTGGCACCGAGTACGTTTGCGCCCGCCTTGCCCGCGAGCTCGGCCTGCCCGTGCTGCTGTGGGGTCCGCGCGACGAGCGCCCTGAGCCCGACGGCACCCGCCTGCGCGATAGCCAGTGCGGCCTGTTCGCCACCGGCAAGGTACTTCGCCGCTTCCAGGTTCCCTTCACCTATATGACCAACTGCCGCCTGACCGACCCCGAGTTCGAGCGCGGCGTTTGGGACTTCTTGGCCGTGTGCAACGTGGTCAAGACCTTCAAGCACACCCGCATCCTGCAGATGGCCACCCGCCCGTTCGACTTCTGGTCGACCATGTGCAACGAGGGCGAGCTGCTCGAGAAGTTCAACATCCAGCTTTCGCCCATCCCCATGACCGAGCTTGTCCAGGCTGTGCGCGACGCCCAGGCCGACGAGCAGGCCATGACCGCCATGCTTGCCCACATCAACGACAGCTTTGAGATCTGCATTCCCGAGGACAAGGTTCCTGCGGTCGCAGGACTCGCCATTGCCATGAAGCGCCTCGTCGAGAAGTACGGCTGCAACGCCGGCGCCATCCAGTGCTGGAACGCTCTGCAGGACGAGCTGGGCATTATGCCCTGCGCCGCCAACGCAATCCTCAACGAGATGGGCATCCCCATCGTCTGCGAGACCGACATCCATGGCGCTATCACCGCGCTGATGGTCGAGGCCGCCGACCTGGGCCGTCACCGCGGCATGTTCGCCGACTGGACCGTGCGTCATCCCGATAACGAGAACGGCGAGCTGCTGCAGCACTGTGGCCCCTGGCCCTGCAGCTGTGCGGCCGTCAAGCCCAAGCTCACCTACCCGCTGGCATTCGATCACCCCGGCGCGCTGACAGCCGAGGCCAAGCACGGCGACCTCACCCTTGCCCGCTTTGACGGCGACAACGGCGAGTATTCGCTGCTGTTGGGCAACGCCCGCGGCATCGACGGCCCGGCCGGCATGGGCACCTACCTATGGGTCGAGGTCGAAAACCTCAAGCGCCTCGAGGCCAAGATCGTCGAGGGTCCCTACATCCACCACTGCGTCGCCATTCACGCCAACGTGGTGCCGGTGCTCTACGAGGCGTGCAAGTACATTGGCATTGCCCCCGACCTGTACGACCCCATCGAAGAAGACGTCAAAGCTTACCTGCGAGGAGAGTAGAAATGGCAACTATCGAAGAGCTTGAGTCCCTGCGTTGGGACCTTCGCCGCGATTGCGTCGATGTCATCATGGCTGGCGCCGGCGGGCACATCGGCGGCGACATGTCGGTGATCGACGCCCTCATGACCCTCTACGCTAACCATCTCAACATTTCGCCCGAGACCGTCGACGATCCCGACCGCGATCGCTTTGTACTCTCCAAGGGCCATGCCATGGAGGCCTACTACGCGGTGCTCTGCCACGAGGGCTATCTGGACCTCGATGACGTCAAGGCCCGCTTCTCTAAGTTCGGCAGCCCCTACATTGGCCACCCCAACAACAAGCTCAAGGGCATCGAGATGAACTCGGGCTCGCTGGGCCATGGCCTGCCCGTGGCCGTCGGCATGGCGCTTGCCGGCAAGATGGACGGCCGCGACTACCGCGTCTACACCATCATGGGCGACGGCGAGCTTGCCGAGGGCTCGGTCTGGGAGGGCGCCATGAGCGGCGGCAACTACCAGCTCGATAACCTGTGCGCGCTCGTGGATCGCAACCGCCTGCAGATTAGCGGCAGCACCGAGGACGTCATGAAGCAGGACTCGCAGGAGGAGCGCTGGGCCGCCTTCGGTTGGAACGTACTCTCCATTCCGGGTAACGACGTCCAGGCCATCGACGCCGCGCTGACGCTTGCGGCCGAGACTAAGGGAAAGCCTACGGTCATCATCCTCAACACGGTGAAGGGCTATGGCTCGCCCGTTATGGAGGACAAGGCCGGCTGGCATCATCACCTGCCCAACGACGAGGAATATGCCCAGATCATCGCCGATTTCGCTGCCCATAAGGAGGCCATCAATGGCTAACAAGATCGCCAACCGCAAGGTTATCTGCGACACGCTGCTCGAGGCCGCCAAGACCGATAAGGACATCGTCGTCCTGTGCTCCGACTCCCGCGGCTCCGCATCGCTCACGCCGTTCTTTGACCAGTATCCCCAGCAGTCCGTCGAGGTCGGCATCGCCGAGCAGGACCTGGTGAGCATCGCCGCCGGCATGGCTTCGTGCGGCAAGAAGGCCTGGGCCGCCTCGCCGGCGTCCTTTGTGACCACGCGCTCGTATGAGCAGTGCAAGGTCGATGTTTCGTACTCCAATACCAACGTCAAGCTCATCGGCATTTCGGGCGGCGTTTCCTACGGCGCCTTGGGCATGAGCCATCACTCCGCGCAGGATATCGCCGCCATGAGCGCGATTCCCAACATGCGCGTGTATCTGCCGAGCGATCGCTTCCAGACCGCCGAGCTCGTGCGCGCCCTGGTTGCCGACAACAAGCCGGCCTACATCCGCGTGGGCCGCAACCCGGTCGAGGACGTGTACACCGAGGACGAGTGCCCGTTCCAGATGGACCGCGCCACCTGGGTGCGTCGCGGCACCGATGTGACGATTGTCGCCACCGGCGAGATGGTCCGCCATGCCGTGGACGCCGCCGACCTGCTGGCCGAGCAGGGCATCTCGGCAACGGTGCTCGACATGTACTGCGTCAAGCCGCTCGATACCGAGGCCGTGATCGAGGCCGCCGGGGCTACGCGCGCTGTCGTGACCGTCGAGGAGCACAGCCCCTTCGGCGGCCTGGGTTCCATGGTCGCGCAGGTCGTGGGCGAGCATTGCCCGCGTCCGGTCAAGTGCCTGAGCCTGCCCGACGCGCCGGTCATCACCGGCACGAGCCCCGAGGTCTTTGCGCACTACGGCCTGACGGGCGAGGGAATCGCCAAGACGGTCGCCGAGTTCCTGCCCGCAGAGTAACTGGAATGTGACAAAGGGACCGTCCCTTTGTCACATTCGTTTTGAAAGGGGTGGCCATGGGCCGCTACATCATCGGTATCGACCAGTCCACGCAGGGCACGAAGGCGCTGCTGGTGGACGAGGGCGGCCATCTGATCCATCGCGCCGACCGCTCACATCGCCAGATTGTCAACGAGGCCGGCTGGGTGAGTCATGATCCGGCCGAGATCGCCGCCAACGTGCTGGCCGTGGCGCGCGCCGTGGTGGAGGAGACTGGGGTCGATCCGGCCGACATCGCCGGCATCGGTATTTCCAACCAGCGCGAGACTACCGTTGCCTGGAGGCGCACGACGGGCGAGCCGCTGTGCGACGCCGTGGTGTGGCAGTGCGCCCGCGCCCGCGAGCTGTGCGACGAGCTGGCCGCGCGCGAGGGCGTGGCCGAGCTGGTGCGCGACACGACGGGTCTAGTGCTCTCGCCCTACTACCCGGCGGGCAAGATGGCTTGGATCCTCGAGAACGTTCCTGCGGCTGCCGAGGCCGCTGCAGCGGGCGAGCTGTGCCTGGGCACCATCGATGCCTGGGTGGTCTGGACGCTCACGGGCGGCGCGGAGTTCCGCTGCGACTGGTCCAATGCCAGCCGCACGCAGCTCTTTGACTTGCGCCGTGGCTGCTGGAGCGAGCCGGTGTGCGAGGCTTTTGGTGTCGATCCTGCCTGCCTGCCGCAGGTGACCGATTCCGATGGCCTGTTTGGCACAACGGACCTGGGTGGCTTTTTGCCGGCTCCCGTGCCGGTGCACGGCGTGCTGGGCGATAGCCATGCGGCCCTGTTTGCGCAGGGCTGCCACAGCCGCGGCATGGCCAAGGCGACCTATGGTACCGGCAGCTCGGTCATGATGAACGTTGGCGACGAGTTCGTTGCCAGCTCACACGGGCTTTCGAGCTCGCTTGCGTGGCGTATGGACGGCGTGACCGAGTACGTGCTCGAGGGCAACGTGAGCTACGCCGGCGCCGTTAAGACATGGCTGCGCGACGACCTGGAGCTCATCAACAATCCCGAGGAAGTCACCGACCTGTGCTACGCCGCCAATCCGGCGAGCCGCGTCTACTTTGTGCCGGCGTTCACTGGCCTGGGCGCGCCGCACTGGGCGAGCGATGCCGAGGGCTGCGTCTTTGGCATGACACGCACCACGGGCCGTGCGGAGTTCGTGAAGGCTGCCGATGAGTCGATCGCCTATCAGATCTTCGACGTCATCGATGCGATGGTCGAGGATTCGGGCGCGGCGCTGGCCGAGCTTCGTGTTGACGGCGGTCCCACGCGCGACGCGTACCTGATGCAGTTTGAGAGCGATCTGGTCGGCTCGCCCATCCGCATTGCGAGCAACGACGAGATGAGCGGTCTGGGCGCGGCCTGGGCCTGCGGCATTGCGCTGGGTATGTACACGCGCGACGTCGTTGACGTCTACGGCGCCCGCGGCATCGTGGAGCCTGCCATGTCTGCCGACGAACGAGCCAAAAAGATCGCCGGCTGGCGCCATGCCGTCAAATCAACAATTGCATACACTGCCTAGGCGGCTGCGCGGCACCCAAGGATTTTTCTGGGGATTAAACACTCATTGATCCCCGTCCCGGGCAGCTCATTTGGGACGGGGCTTTTTTGACTGGTATGATTGGTGCGACCATTCGAACCAGCTAAAAGTGCCCCGTCCCAAATTGACTACCGAGAGGATCTGCCATGGAGCGCATCGCGAGTTTTTCCGTTGACCATCTGCTGCTCGAGCCCGGCGTGTATGTGAGCCGCATCGACCGCGATCCGGCGACCGGCGCCGCCGTCACCACCTTTGACCTGCGCCTGACCACGCCCAACAAGGAGCCGGTCATGAACACGGCCGAGTGCCACACCATCGAGCACCTGGGCGCGACGTTCCTTCGCAATCATGCCGAGTGGTCGAGTCGTATCGTTTACTTTGGCCCCATGGGCTGCCGCACGGGCTTTTACCTGGTTGTCTTTGGCGAGCTGACGAGCGAGGAGATCTTGCCGCTCGTACGCGAGCTGTTCGAGTTCGTCGCTGACTTTGAGGGTGATGTCCCCGGCGCCGCTCCCGAGGAGTGCGGCAACTACCTGGACCAGAACCTCCCCATGGCAAACTGGCTCGCGCGCCGCTATCTCGACCGTGACCTGGCCGATATCGACGAGAAGCACCTGCACTATCAGCAGGCATAAGGGCTTTATCGCCCAAAACGCGCGCATTGAGCGCCTTCGCTTGCGCGGGGGCGCCTTTTTGTTAAGTGGTCGGGATGAGCGTTTAAAATCGCTCATGTTTGTTCTAGAATGTTCGTACTGTCACATAAACGAACAGGAGTGAACATGCATATCTACTCTGTCAACGATCCCGAGTTCAAATCCTATGGCAACGTTTGGGATAACGTTCCGTCCGAGCTCACGTCGCCCGTGCTCGAGGCGCTCTCTGCCACGCCCATTCCCGAGGGCAGCAAGTACGTAGCAAGTGCGCCGGAGCTCGAGGGCGTCAAGGATGCCGATAAGCTGGGCTTTCTCATGTTTGGCGGTCGTCCCTTCCAGCTCGGCTGGTGCAACGGCCACAACACACGCCTCAACTGCCTGGAGTATCACCGCGTCAGCGAGTTTAACCTGGGCGCCCGCGACTTTATCCTGCTCGTGGCGCATCGCTGGGAGATCGAGGACGGCAAGCTCGACACCGCGTGCGTCAAGGCGTTCCGCGTGCCGGCGGGTACGGTCGTCGAAGTCTTCAACACCACGCTCCACTACACGCCGTGCATGGTCGACGATGGCGGCTTCCAGGTGATGGTTGCGCTGCCCGCCGGCACCAATGGTCCGCGCCCCGAGGCTGCAGCCGACATGCCTGCCGCCGGTGACAGCTACTGCTACTGGAAGGCCGACAAGTGGGTCCTCTGCCACGCCGACAGCCCCAAGGCAGCCGAAGGCGGCTACGTGGGCCTCGTCGGCAAGAACCTCGACATCGCCGTGGACTAGAATCTTCCGTCTCGATCTGTAACATCTAGCGGGCTAAATCGTCTCTACCTGTTACAGATTGAGATAAACCGGGCCCAATCCACCTCAAAGGTACCTGCCCCCATTGTGGCGGCTGCCTAGAGCTGGCTGCGCAGGTAGTCGACCATATATGGAACGGCGAAGCGCACGTAACCGCGACGCGCCTGCTCGATAACGCCGGCGTCGATGAGGCGCCGGCGATACTTTTGCGCATAGTCGGGCGTGACTGACATGCGCTCCGCTATATCGGAAATGCGCGACACAGCGTCTTCGTCGTCAGTCATTGCGGCGAGAAACGCGACGTCTTGGTCTGATAGCGCGGCAAGTGTCGTCTCGCAAACGTCATTTTCGAAATCGACTTTCGACGCCTCGATGGCTCCATCGATTTGCTCTTGCGCCGCGCGTTCTCCTGCCTGGCAACGATTGGCGATGTTGTAGCCGATGAGCTGCAGCATGTAGGGCGAGCCCTGAGTTGCGCGAGCGGCGTCCAGCCGAAGATCGCTTGGGATATCAAGGCCGAGTTCTTCGAAAGCTCGCTGATAGCAGGCATCCACATCTCCGACTGAAAGCGGTTCGAGCGTGACCTTGCGTGCGCGGTTGAGAAATGTCAGTACGCGGTCGTTGAGTGTCGCGGAGACTGCTCCCGGGAGCCCTGCCATAACAAGCGCGACGTTGAGCCCCTCGCCGACGAGCTCTTGATAGGCGGTGACGAGTTGTCTGATTTCGGCTGAATTGGCCTGGAGCTCATCGATGAGGATGAGGATGCCATGTCCTTGCTCGGTCAGTTTGCGCGCCAGCTGCGTGAGCTTGAACTGGAAGCTTTTGGTTTCCTGCACATCGCGCGTGAACTCAAGGCCGGCTGAGAAGCCGAAGACGCTCAGGCTGCCACTCGTGAGTTTAGGAAGATGGCGTTTGTTAGCATAGGGCTCGCCTGCCTCTTGGATTTTTTCAACAATACGCTCGAGCATGTCCTCGGAGGCTACGGTGGGTGTGGCAACAACGAAGCCGAGCTTGCGGGCGCGATCGGCAAGTTCCCACAGGAGAACCGTTTTGCCGCTGCCTCGCTGGCCAAGCATGAGCATGGCACGGTCTCGATTGCCCGGCTCCTGCTCAAGGCCGGAGATGAATGTCGAAATCACGCTCCCACGCCCCACCAGATAGGACGGGCGATTTCCAAATGAGGGGGAGAAGATGGTTTCTGTCATAAGTCTCCTTTCCTTTTTTTCCTATTTTTTCCTTTTTTTCCTATTCGGTCAAATGACCTGCTGCCGAGGGCGGCTACGTAGGCCTCACGGGCAAGAACCTCGACATCACCGTGGACTAGGGTCCTTGTCTCAAACCACCACAAAGGTGCCTGTCCCCTTTGTGGTGCGCCTTTGGTTGCCTTTGCCTGGGGGGTCAAGGGATGAACGGTAGAAAAACAGGGGCGAACGGTAACTTCTATAAAATCACTTTAATAACCCAGCAAAACCTCTATACTGGCAGCTGCACCGCGTTACTCCTCGGGAGGCGCCACGAGCACATGTCATAGCAACCACCGACTCGAGAGCCGGTGTGGCGAGATGTCTAAGTGGAGCCCAGGGGAGTTTTTTCATGCTGATAACCAAGGCAATAAACAACAACGTTGTCCTTGCGGAGGACGATGCCGGGCGCGAGCTCGTGTTGTTTGGCAAGGGCCTTGGCTTTCGCGGCGCCCCTTCCTATATTGAGGACGAAAGCGCCATCCAGCGGAGCTTCCGCGATATCAGCCCTGAGATGTACGATGCTGTCGCATCGCTTTCGGACGATGTCATCATTATCGCGTCGGGTATCGTGGATATCGCACGCAACGAGCTCAACTGCACGCTCAATCCCAATCTAGTCTTTACGCTCGCCGACCACCTTCAGTTTGCCATCGACCGCGCCCGCAAGGGTGCTTCGATCAAGAACCCGCTCTACGAGGAAGTCCGCCTCGTCTATCCGCGCGAGGCCGAGGTCGGTCGCCGCGGCGTCAAGCTCGTTATGGCTGTGGCCGAGGACGTTGATTTTCCTGAGACCGAGGCCGCTTCGATTGCGCTGCATATCGTCAACGCCGAGATGGTCGATGACGAGAACGCGGGCGCAAAGGGCAACATGGACTTGGTCGTAAAGAGTACCGAGGTCATCGATGCGGTCACCGGGATTATCGAGCGTACGCTTGGCGAGACCATCGACCGCTACTCATATAGCTATGCGCGCTTTGTGACCCATATGCGCTTTCTTATCAGCCGCCTTATCAAGGGTGAGGACGAGGAGACGCGCAATAGCGATCTTTTCAAACGAGCGACCAGCGAGTTTTCAGACGCGTACGCCTGTGCACGCGCAATCGACGAATACATGAGAGCAACCTGCGGCTGGCACTGCACGGACGAAGAGCTGCTCTATCTGATGATGCATATCAACCGGCTCTGCCCGGGACATTGATACGGCGGCCGGGCACCCGTCTAACTGCCCAACTGGCCGGCTTTGCGTCGGCAGACATCGCGGCATCGCCGCGCAACCTGCTGTTAAGCTCCAAGGCGCCGGGGCTGCAGATATCTTTGTAACGAGTGAAACAAGGAGGTTTCACATGGCACGCGATTACGAGGCTCTCGCCCGTACCATCGTTGAACTCGTCGGTGGCGAGGACAACGTCAAGTCCGTCACCCACTGCATTACCCGTTTGCGCTTTACCCTCAACGATGAGAAGAAGGCCCAGACCGAGAAGCTCAACCAGACCGAGGGCGTTATCTCCGTTCTAGTGGCCGCCGGTCAGTACCAGATTGTTATCGGCAATCACGTTACCGACGTGTATGACGCCCTGCCCAAGGTTTCCAACATCCAGCTTGGCGGCGAGGTCGAGGACGAGGCCGGTGGCAGCATCGTCAACCGCGCCATCCAGCTCATCAGCGGCATCTTTATGCCGATGCTTCCCGCCATGTCCGCCGCCGGCCTTCTCAAGGCCTTTGTGATCATGGCCAACTCCTTTGGTTGGCTCGCGGCCGAGTCCACCACCTACCAGCTGCTTTACGCCATCGGCGACGGCGTGTTCTACTTCATGCCGGTCTTCCTTGCCCGCACTGCGGCCAAGAAGTTCAAGTGCAACGACTGGACGGCCATGGCCATCGCCGTTGCGCTGTGCTACCCCACGCTCTCCACGCTCTTTAGCGCCGGCGACCCGGTTGACCTCTTTGGCATCCCGGTAACGCTCATCAGCTACACGAGCTCGGTTATCCCCATCATCTTTGCCGTGTACGCGCAGTCCTGGATCGAGAAGGGCCTCAATAAGGTCGTCCCCGATATCCTCAAGGGCTTGATCGTTCCCGTCGTGACCCTCGTCGTGGCCACCGCGCTCACCCTCTACATCATCGGCCCCGTCACCGACTTCATCGGTGGTCTCATCGCTAACGGCCTGGTTTCCCTGCTTGAGGTTGCCCCGCTGCCCGCAGGCTTCCTCATCGGTCTGCTTTGGCCCTGCCTCATCATCTTTGGTATGCACTGGGCCTTTATCCCCATCATCCAGATGAACATCGGTATGCTCGGCTATGACGTCATCCTGCCCATTACCGTCGGCACCAACTTTGCCATGGGTTTCGCGGTCCTTGCCATCTTCCTCAAGACCAAGAACACCGAGCTCAAGGAGCTCGCCGGCGCTGCCGCCATCTCTGCGCTCCTCGCCGGCATCACCGAGCCCGCCATCTACGGCGCCGTCCTCAAGTACAAGCGCCCGTTTGTGATCGCAATCGTCTCTTGCGGCATCTGCGGTGCCATCGCTGCCACTTTTGGCCTGCACCAGCCCGCGCTCATGACCGCCTCGCTCATCACCATCCCGGCCATCATCGGCTCGGTGGGTATGGAGGACGTCATCGCGCTCGCCGTCGCCTCCGTCCTCACCTTTGTGGGCACGCTGACCTTCGGCTTCAACGACGACATGATCCTCGAGAACAATTAGTTCTGGGAAACCGGCGTCTTTGGACGCCAGCACACGGGGCGCGGCGCCAGATGCGCCCCGTGTGCTCTTATGGGAGGGCGCTGACCCCTACACGAATCCGGCGTCCTCCCATAAGGGCACACAACAGAAACGAGGTAGCCATGAAGCAATCCGAGCTCGTTGACCTTTTGGGGCGTATGACCCTGCGCGAGAAGATCGGGCAGTTGGTGCAGCTTGACGGTGGGTGCTTTGGCACCGATGCCGTAGCGGTTGGTCCGCGTGCCAAGCTGGGCGTGACGCAAGAAGATGTTGACGTATGCGGCAGCGTGCTCAACGTGTTGGGCGCCGAGGAAGTGCATCGTATCCAAGATGCATATCTTGAGCGCAGCCGTCTTAAGATCCCGCTCGTCTTTATGGCCGATGTGATCTATGGCTATCAAACCTGCTATCCAATCCCCCTGGGCCTGGGAGCCACGTGGGACCCAGAGCTTATCCGCGAGGATTACAAGCTTATTGCCGAAGAGGCCGTGGCCGATGGCTGCATGGTGACCTTTAGCCCGCCGGTGGACGTGGTACGCGATGCCCGTTGGGGTCGCTGCCTGGAGATGCCGGGCGAGGATCCGTACCTAAGCAGCCGCTTCGCCCGCGCGATGGTCGAGGGCTTTAAGGGTGACGGTGCGCCGCAGAAGAGCCTGGCCAGCTGCGTCAAACACTTTGCGGGCTATGGTGCGCCCGAGGCGGGTCGCGAGTACAACACGGTGGATATGAGCGAGTGGCGCCTGCGCAACGAGTACCTGCCTCCGTACCGTGCGGCGGTCGAGGCTGGTTGCGATTTGGTGATGACGAGCTTCAACACCATTGATGGCATCCCCGCCACGGCAAACCGCTGGCTCATGCACGACGTGTTGCGCGACGAGTGGGGCTTTGACGGTCCCATCATCACCGATTACGCGGCGATCGACGAGCTCAGGGCACACGGTGTGGCGGCAAACCGTCGCGAGGCGGCCAAGCTCGCCATAAACGCCACGGTCGATATCGACATGAAAACGCCCTGCTATGCGCATGAGCTCGAGGGCCTGGTTAAGGCAGGCGAGGTCTCGATAGAAGCAATCGACGCCGCGTGCCTGCGCGTGCTTGAGCTCAAGAACAAGCTGGGCCTTTTTGAGGACCCGTACCGCACCTGCTCGCCCGAGCGCCGTGCGGAGGTCACTTGCACCCCGGAGCGCCTCCAGAGTGCACGGGATACCTGCGACGAAGCGCTCGTGCTCCTCAAGAACGAGGGCGGGCTGCTGCCGCTTGCGACGGGTGCCGAGGCGCCGCGCGTGGCGCTCATAGGCCCCTATGCCAACAGCCACGACATCATAGGTATGTGGGCGATCCACGCCGACAAGTCGCATTCCGTGACACTTGCCGAGGCCTTTGCCGAGGTGCTGGGCGAGGACGGCTTTGGTTGGGCACAGGGCTGCCCCATGCTCGACGACTACAGCGAGCTGGGCGAGTTTGGCAAGATTCCGGCGTTTGGCGCGCCGACGGGAGAGAGCACGGATCCGGCGGCCATGGAGGCCGAGGCGCTCGAGCTGGCCGCATCGAGCGACGTGGTGGTCATGGCGCTCGGAGAACACATGCTGCAGAGCGGTGAGGGCGGAGCGCGTACGGACATTACCATACCGGCTCCGCAGAAGCGCCTGCTCAAGCGCGTGCGCGCGCTCGGCAAGCCTGTGGTGCTCGTGCTCTTTAACGGGCGTCCTCTTGCCCTCACTGACGTGATCGATGATTGCGATGCAATCGTAGAGGCGTGGTTCCCCGGTACGGCTGGTGGGCGTTCGGTAGCCGACGTGCTCTTTGGAACGGTCAATCCGAGCGGCAGGCTCACGGTGAGCTTCCCACATAACGTGGGCCAGGAGCCGCTCTACTATGCGCAGCTCTCCACCGGACGTCCCGCTAAGACATCAACGCATAGCGGTCGCTTTGTGAGCCGCTATATGGACTGCCCTAACGATGCGATGTTCCCCTTTGGCTACGGCCTCTCGTATCATACGGCGCGCTACGATAACCTGCGCCTGAGTGCGGACGAGCTTACGGCGGACGGTGTCATCGAGGTCTCAATCGACGTGACCAATGAGGGCGATATTGCTGGTACTGAGGTCGTGCAGCTCTATATCCACGACAAGGTGGCAACGCGCGTGCGCCCCATGCTCGAACTGCGTGACTTTGCGCGTGTTGAGCTTGCGCCGCGTGAGCGCCGCACGGTGACGTTTATCCTGCGCGAGGAGGCTCTGCGTTTTTGGACGCCCGAGCACGGCTGGGCAAGCGAGCCCGGCGCGTTTGAGGTCATGGCGGGGCCTAACAGCCGCGACCTGTTGGTGGGGGAGTTCGAGCTCGTCTAGCTGCATTTGCTTAACGAATGGTGCACGCGGTGCGCGGCAGGCGTTCGGTCTTGTCGCCGGCGCCCGTCCGGTACCGTGCCCGATATCGATAGGAGGGGTCTGACATGGCTCATATCGCAACCAATCCGTATCTGCCGGGATGGGAGTATATCCCCGATGGCGAACCGCATGTCTTTGGTGACCGAGTCTACGTGTATGGAAGCCATGACGCACCCGAGGGCACCGCATACTGCCCGGGTGACTACGTGTGCTGGTCAGCCCCGGTGGACGATCTGGGCTCCTGGACGTTTGAGGGGACCATCTGGCGCAAAGAGGATGACCCGGCCAATGTCGATCGAACCGGGTACGGCGCGCCCGATGTGTGCCAGGGTGCCGACGGGCGGTTCTATCTGTATTACTTCACGCTAAGCATGACGAGCGGTTGCGTCATGTCGGTCGCCGTGTGCGATGAGCCGGCGGGACGCTACCGCTATCTGGGCCCTATTGCCAAGCCCGACGGCTCGCCGTTTGCGGGCGAGGAGGGCTGGGGCATGCCCTTTGACCCGGCAGTCCTTCCCTGCGGGGACGGGGGCTGCTGGCTCTACTATGGGTTTGGCGCCAAGAAGCCGAGCTCGCGCATGCCCGCATGTTCCATGGAGGGCGGCTACGTGGTGCGGCTCGGCGCCGATATGCGCACGATGGCCGCGACACCCAAGCATCTGGCTCCGGCAGTGACGCAGGCGGCGGACACGGGTTTTGAAGGGCATGCCTTCTTTGAGGCCTCGAGCATCCGCGTGCTCGACGGGCGCTACTACTTTGTCTACTCGAGCGAAAACGGACATGAGCTCTGCTGGGCCACGATGCCAACGCCGGAAGGTCCGGTAACCTACGGCGGCGTGCTCGTTTCCAACGGCGATGTGGGCCTGCCCGGGCACGAGGCCGAGGACGCCGCTGTGATGGACCTGGGCAACAACCATGGCGGCATGGCGCGCATTGCCGGGCGCGACTACATCTTCTATCACCGTCATACGCACGGTGCGCAGCACGCGCGCCAGGGGTGCGCTGAGCCCATCGAGATTGCTTCCGATGGACATATCGAACAAGTAGAGATAACGAGCTGTGGGCTCAATGGCGGAGCGCTTCCTTGCGGGCGCGCGTACCCGGCGAGTATTTGCTGCTACTTGGTGGGGCCGGCCGGCGCGGTTCACTATTCCGGCAATCTGGAAATCGCCGATAACCATCCGGTGATTACCCAGGAAGTCGATGCGGGCTGTATGACTTCGGCACGTACCTATGTGGCCAACCTCTGCGATGGAGCGGGCGTGGGCTACAAATACCTGGCGTTTTCCGGTGCGGAGCGCACGGTGGAGCTCGAGGTGCGCGGGGATCTTGCCGGTGTGGTGAGTGTGCGCTTGGACGCGCCGGATGGCGCTGAGTTGACGCGCGTCGAGCTCGTGCCAGGCGAGGGCTGGTGCACGGTGGTCGCATCCCTGACGAAGACCGTTGCCGGTGACCATGCACTCTACCTGGCTATCGAGGGCGTCGGTTCGGTCGATCTCGCCTCGTTTGCCGTCCTTTAACCCATCTCCCATCGGAGGGGCGGCTCGCATGGACGACAGGTAGGCCCTGGTCGCGCGTCCGGTGCTCTCAACACGGCTCGGCCCTCAGGGGGTTGAAACAAAACGGAAGAATGGAGTTGCCATGGCGGAAATTCCGCAGTTGTACACCTGTGCTGGCGGCGGGCAACGCCTGATGGTGGACGGCCGGCCTTATACGCTGTTTGCGGGCGAGTGCCATAACTCCGCCTCGGGTGGGCGCCGCGCTTTTGCGGATGCTCTCGATCGCGCGCGGGCGCTCGGTATGAATACCGTGCTCGCCCCGGTTACCTGGGAGCTTTTGGAGCCCGCAGAGGGCGAGTTTGACTTTGGCCAAGTGGACATGATGCTCGAGCTTGCCCGCGAGCGCGGGCTGCGCCTGGGCGTGCTGTGGTTTGGCGCGTACAAAAATGCGCAGTGCTACTATGCGCCCGCGTGGGTCAAACGCGATATCGAGCGTTTTCGCCGTGCGCAGATGGTGCCCGGGCAGAACAAGGTTCGCTATGCCGAGTTCCATAACTTTGAGATCACGGCGCTTTCGCTCTATTGCGAGGAGACGCGCGCGGCGGATGCCGGCGCCTACGCGGCTTTGATGGCGCACCTGCGCGAGGTGGATGCGCAAGATCATACGGTGATACTCGTGCAGGTAGAAAATGAGTGCGGCCAGATGGTCGCGGCACGTGAGCACTCGCCTTGGGCGGATGCTGCCTTTGCGGAGAGCGTGCCTACGGAGCTGATCGAGGCGCTTGCGGTCGATCCTACCTCCCTGGCGTCTGAGCTTGCGGAAGCCCTTGAAGCGGGCGCCGGCTCTGGTTCGTGGGAACAGGTTTTTGGCGAGCATGCCGAGGAGATGTTTACCACCTACCACATGGCTCGCTACGTGGAGGCGGTCGCCGCAGCGGGCCGCGCCGAGCATCCGCTGTCCACGGCCTGCAATTGCTGGCTCGACAAGGGTCACAAGCCTGGGCGCTTTCCCACGGGCGGTCCCAACCTGCGCGTGATGGGCGTGTGGAAGCATGCCGCCCCGAGCATCGACATGCTGGGCCCCGATATCTACATCCCGGCGTTTTGCAAGGTCTGCGACGGATATGCGCGCGAGGACAACCCGCTCTTTATCCCCGAGACCGCGACGCACGCCTACGCCGCCGCGCGCCAGGTCTGGGCGGTGGCCCATCACCATGCCCTGTGCTTCGCTCCTTTTGGTTACGAGGAGATGGGCGAGCCCTTTGGCGATTCGGCGGGTATTCTCTTTGGCATGGATACGAGCGACCCCGCTTTGCTCACGCCTCAGGACCGGGAGGAATATGCGGAGGTCACGCGTGGGCTGGCTCAGTTATTTGAACTTGCCGAGGACGATGCCGCGTACGCGACGCTCGATGCCGTGACGAGTGAGGTGGCAGCCGAGGGCCTGCTCGATATGGGTTCCATAGCAATTAAGGTGAGCTTTGATGAGGGTGCCCTGCCCGGTGCGTGTGCGGCCCTTCGCGCCGCCGACGGCGCCGTGTACCTGCTTGCGCTTCGTTGCGGCTTGGCGCTCGAGTCGCACGCGGCGGGTGAGCCGCATGTGGATGTGGCGTCGCTCGAGACGGGGACCGTTGAGAACGGCGCGTGGGTGCGCGACTGCCGTCTCAACGGCGACGAGGTCGCCATTATGCGCTATAGCTCTCCCGTGCTTCTTCGTTTGGAGGCCATCACGTACGCTTAGCCGCAGTCATTGCCGCCCGGCCCCTCACTTCCTTTCCTTCCCGGGGACGGGTTCCTGTGGAGGAAAAACTTCGAGAGGCGAACCTGTTGCCAGGGGAGGAAGCGAGGTATCAGGAAGTGTCAGTCGCTGCGGGCGGATGAGGCCGTTGGGGCGAAAAGAAGTGTCGGCCTGCGTCGTTGCCGTTGAGTAGCGCGCTGCTTACGGGGATACTGAAACCACGACAAACAGCGTGTGAAAGGATTGATGCATGGCTTTCCGTAAAGACTTCCTGTGGGGCGGCGCGACGGCTGCCAACCAGTGCGAGGGCGCTTACGACGTGGATGGCCGCGGCCTGGCCAACGTGGACGTGGCGCCGCACGGCCCCGAGCGCTATGCGGTGGTCTCCGGCCAGCGCAAGATGCTCGACTTCGAGGACGGCTATTACTACCCCGCGCAGACCGGCATCGATTTCTATCACCACTACAAGGAGGACATCGCCCTCTTTGCCGAGATGGGCTTTAAGACCTTCCGCATGAGCCTGGCCTGGACCCGCATCTTCCCCAACGGCGACGAGACTGAGCCCAACGAGGCCGGCCTGGCCTTCTACGAGGACGTGTTCCGCGAGTGTCAGGCGCACGGCATTGAGCCGCTCGTGACCATCACGCACTTCGACTGCCCGATTCACCTCATCAAGGAGTACGGCGGCTGGCGCAACCGCAAGCTCATCGACTTCTACAAGAACCTCGCGGCCACGATCTTCATCCGCTACAAGGGCCTGGTAAAGTACTGGCTTACCTTCAACGAGATCAATATGATCCTGCACCTGCCGTTTATGGGTGCCGGTCTGGTCTTTGAGGAGGGCGAGAACAAGGAGGCCGTCGAGTACCTGGCCGCCCACAACGAGCTCGTCGCCAGCGCTTGGGCAACCAAGATCGCTCACGAGATCGACCCTGAGGTCAAGATCGGTTGCATGCTTGCCGCAGGTAGCTACTACCCCTACAGCTGCCGTCCGGGCGATGTGCGCCAGGCGCAGATTGACAACCAGAGCAACTATTTCTTCGTCGACGTTCAGAGCCGCGGTTACTACCCGGCCTATGCCGTCAAGAAGCTCGAGCGTCTGGGCATCGATGTGGGCATGACGGACGAGGACCGCGAGATCCTGGCCGCCAACACCGTCGACTTCATCAGCTTTAGCTATTACAGCACCCGTTGCTCCGCCGGTGCCGATAACCCCGATGTCGAGCGCACCCAGGGCAACGCCTTCGCCGGCGCCAAGAACCCCTACCTGCAGGAGAGCCAGTGGGGCTGGGCCATCGATCCGCTGGGCTTCCGCATCACCCTCAACGACCTGTACGACCGTTATCAGAAGCCGCTGTTTGTGGTCGAGAACGGCCTGGGCGCCAAGGATGTTGTCGAGGAGGATGGCTCCATCAACGACGACTACCGTATCGACTACCTGCGCCAGCATATCGCCGCGATGCGCGATGCGGTGACCGAGGACGGCGTTGACCTGCTGGGCTACACCACCTGGGGCCCGATCGACCTGGTGTCTGCCGGCACGGGCGAGATGTCCAAGCGCTACGGCTTTATCTATGTCGACCGCGATGATGCGGGCAACGGCACCCTCAAGCGTTCCAAAAAGAAGAGCTTTCACTGGTACAAGCATGTCATTGAAACGAATGGTGAGGATCTGTCCTAAGGAAGCCGAGACACTCAACTTCAGAGTTTCCTAACCAAAACGCCCGGCGAGCAGTTAATGCCCGCCGGGCGTTTTGTTAAAAGAAGTGAAAGCACTCATTGGGGACGTACTTAAATGAGTGCCCGCAGAATGAGAGTGGATAATCTCCCGTTTTTAGCCTGTTTGTGGGCTCAAAGTGGGAGATTATCCACTCTCGTCATTGGTAGTCATTGGGGACGCTCTTAAACGACTAGTCGCTGGCGACGTCCCTCGCCGTCGGCGGATTTTGGGACATGTGGCCCGCTTTTTGGGCCCGCCTGTCGGTACACTAAAAGGACTATGGGTACCCGCGAGCGACATATCGGCCACGCGACCGCCCGATCCGCGCCCGTGGCGGATCTTAGGGGCGGCAGGCTCTTCGCCATGCCGCGATTCCTTGTTGGCATAACACATCGGGTGTACCGTCACCGCGTCTTTGCTATCGCCGGCGCCATCACCGCGCTGTTCCTCATGGTTTTGGCAGTCTTGCCGGCGCTGTTCGCCTTCGACCCCAAACTTTCTAACGCCGTGCCCGCCTATAGCGAGGTGTCCAAAGAGGTCGTGGATGCGCTCGTCCACTCGAGCTCTCTCCCGCTGCTTGTCGCCGCAATTATATTTTCGATCTGGGGCGTATCGGTCTATCTGCGCTGTTTGGACTATGTGTTGCGCCGCCGTCTTGTTGCCGTCGCTACCATCTGCGCCCTGTGGATGATCGAGGTCATCCTCAAATATAAGTCGTTCACGCCGTTCTATGCCACCGTGCTGTGGTACCTGTACTACGTGCCCATGACGCTCATTCCGCTGCTCTACCAGTTGTGTGGTCTGCGCCTTGCGGGTCTGGAGCAACACCGCCTGGGTCGCCGCTACTGCGCTGCGCTTTGGATTGTGGCTATCCTGCTTATCGGATTTGTGCTCACCAACGATTTTCACCAGCAGGTCTTCCACTTTGACCGTACAAGCGACACCTGGAGCAACGATTACACATATGGTTGGGGCTACGGTACCGTTCTGGTATGGACAGCCTTTAACTTCGTTGCCTTTTTTATCCTGGTGGGCCGGTCCTCGTCCTTTCGCATCCAGCGTTTCTCGGGCACGGCGGCGCTCGTACTGCTGGGTGGCGCATTCTTTGCCGTCTCGTATGCGTTGCGCGTGCCCTGGGCATGGAGGCTCAACTTTTCGCTCGTCTATTGCGTCCTGTGCGTGGTGGCGATGGAAATCTGTCTCGATTGCGGTGTCATTCCGTCGTATCACGACATCGCCGGCATCTTCGACACCTTGCCGCTCGACCTCAAAGTTCTAACGCGCGACCTGCAGGAAGTCTATGCCACGCCGGCGTCAAAGCCAATGCCGGTAGGCGTGCGCGAGGAGTTGCGGACCCAGGAACACGGGCACGCTCACGCCTTTGCCGTGGCGTCCGATCCCGATGTAATGTATCGCGCCTTTCCACTGCTGGGCGGATCGGCCCTGCTTGCCCAAGACGTGTCGGAGCTCAACGAGCTTAACCGTGAACTGGCACATCGTCGCATGGAGCTGCAGCGCCAAAATGAGCTGCTCACGGCCGACTACGACCTTAAGACGCACCTGGCAGATCAAGAGGCCGAGACCTTGCTGGTCCAAGACGTGGACCAGGCGCTTGCCCGCGCGTTCGAAGAGATGTGCGACCTGCTGAGCTCGCTGCCACCGTTGACCGACGAGGCGTCTTCACACGAGCGTTACCGCATGCTGCAGCGCGCCAAGATGCTCGTCGCCTATTGCAAGCGCAAAGGGTCGCTCACGTTGGCGCAGCACGGGGAGAGCGGTTTTGATCGCGACCGCATTCAACTCATTGCCAACGAGCTCGCAAGCGACCTGCGCACCATCGATGTCGATTGCGCCTCGATTATCGCCATACGACGCCCGATGCACGCCAGTACGGTAAGCGCCCTGTACGACTGCGTGTATGACTTTGCGTTTTTTGCCTACACCACCGACCATCCGGCGCTTATGTATCACTTGGGCGACCATGACCGGTGCAGTGTCGAGCTGCGCGCCACGCTATTTTCCAACGATGATGAAGATCTTTCGCAGACGCCCGCTGCGCAAGAGCTCGAAAGCGCTCTGCAAGGGCGCAACGTGGCATACCGCCTTGAGGGCGAGCCCGGCCAGCTGCGCATGATCGTCTTGATGCCGAGGGCGGGTGAGTGACGATGCAGATTTCGTTCATCCTTCCCCAAATCGTTGCGCTCGATGTTATCTTTGCCCTGGCTGCGTGTCTGCAGATGATCCACGTCCCGCTCATCGCATCGCGCCGCTCGTCCTATAACCGTAAGGTGATTTGCGCCTACGAGACGAGCCTTGTGCTTCACCTGATGATTTCGGCGCTCATCTTATTCGCGTCGTCTGGCTCGTATCTGGTGGCGCCGCTTGACGTTTGCGCCAGGGCAATGGGCGGAGTGCTGTGGCTCAATGCCGCGATCTTTGCCTATGGCGTGGTCCTTATGGTGCACTATCGTCGCCCTGTCATGCTGGCCGAGCTGCTGCTTGTTGGCGCCGTGACACCGCCGGTGGTTTTTGCCATGGGCTCGGTGTGGGCCGTTGTCCTTATCGCAGAGGGAGCGTTCTTCCTGTTCCGTTCCGTCGCGGCGCTCTTGATGGACGTCCGTAACCGCCAGGAGGATATCACCGCGTTCTCGACGATCGAAACCATCAACGTGATTCCCGTGGGCATCCTGTATCTGGACTCGAGGGGCCGTCCACTGCTCATGAACCGCTGCATGCGCAAAAACCTGGTGGAGCTTCATATGCCCACCGACCTAGGCGATATGAGCGGTACATGGAACGACTTGCGCAAGCTCAGCATGCAAATGCCCGGAGGCGGTAAGAACAGCGTGCGGATCAACCTGGACCGCTTTGGTGAGGCGCGTGCGGTGGTCGAGGTTTCTCCCGCCGAGATTCGCCTGTTTGTGTGCGATGGCGTTATGGTCTCGGGCCGTTCGTTCGAGCGCATAATCGGTCTGGATGTGACAGAGTATGCGCATGCGCATGACCGCCTGGCGCAGGCCAACCACCTGCTTGAGCTTGCGGGCCAAGAGCTCCAGGCCCAGATCGAAGAAGTCAAAAAGGTTGCCGACAATGCGGCCTACCTGCGCATGCGTTCCCGCGTGCACGATGTGATCGGCCAGCGCCTGTCCATCCTCCATCGCTATTTGGAGGAGGGGCGCCTGGATGACGAGTCACTCGAGCAGATCGACCCGCTGCTGCGCTCAATCGCTGCCGATCTGCGCAGCGGGGGCGACACCGAACCGGCAGAGCAACTGGGCGATATCGTCCATGCCTTTGGCCTGGTGAGCGTGCAGATCGATGTGGAGGGCGAGCTGCCAAGCGACGTGCGTGTCGCGGCAGCCTTTTTGCAGATTATCCGCGAAGCCTCGACCAATGCCACCAAGCATGCGCAGGCGCATCGGGTCCATGTGCGCTTGTGGCAGGAGGGGACGGATGCTGACGCCGTCGCGCACATGACGATTTCTAACGACGGGTCCCCGGCCCCCGTATCGTATCGCGAGGGAACGGGTATCCCAGGTATGAGGCATGTCGCGCAAGATCTGGGTGGCAGCCTAGAGGTCCACGCCACCCCGCCCTTTACGCTTACGGTATCCATTCCGCTTAACGCCAACGACACGTCCCAAAGGAGAAACTCATGATCCGCGTGTTAATTGTCGAAGATCAGGCCATCCTGCGCGAGAGCCTGGCGCGCTCCGTTGGCGACCAGCCCGATATGACTGTCGTTGCCGCGATCGCCGATGCCTCCGAGGCCTTGGGTGTCGCGCTCAAGGAGCGCCCGGACATGATACTGATGGACGTGTGCACCGAACACGATTCAAACGGCATCGTGGCGGCGGCACGCATCAAGGAGCAGCTGCCCGAGTGTCGCATCATTATCATGACAGGCATGCCCGAGATCACCTTTGTCGATCAGGCCCGCGAGGCGGGCGTCGATAGCTTTGTGTACAAGAACGTCGGTATCGACGAGCTGTTCGCCGTGATGCGCTCCACGTTGGCTGGCTACTGCACGTTTCCCAAGCCGCCCGAGAGCATTTTTTCGGGCACGGCAGCCCTCGACGATGTCGAGCTATCGATTTTGCGCCTTGCCTGCGAGGGCAAAAGTCGTCGCGAGATCGCGGCCGAGCTGTTTATGAGTGAGGGCACCATCAAGCGCCGCATCTCGGAGATCCTGAGCAAGACCGGCTACGACAACATCATGCGCCTGGCCGTGCATGCGGTGACCGAGGGCAGCATCGTTCCCAACATGGAGCGCCCGTAATCGATGCGCTCACCCGTGTTCCGGCACCGCAAAGATAGGCCGCCCACCGTTTCGCATCTAAAAACGGCGGGCGGCCTGCTTGTATGGGCAGTGCTGTCGGCATAAAGCGGCGGGGCCGCAGGATCATCTCCTGCGGCCCCGTCTGGTGTGCGCGGATGTGTCCGCCAATCCGCGGCTGTCGTGGTCTACCGCTACGCGATGGTTGCGCTGTAGGAGGCAACGTCCTCGTAGGAATCGGTCAGGTAGGCGTCGATGCCGATGGTCGTGTTGACCAGGTCGTCAAGGCTGTCAAGCTCGCCGCTCGAGAACGTGAATTCCTCGGTGGCGTTGGTGCCGGGCATCAGGTGAGCCGAGAACCAGGGTTCCTTCATGGTGCCGTTGACGTTGGTCTTGCCGGAAGGAGCGTAGAAGGTCAGGTCCTTGTCGCTCTTGTTGGTGATGTTGACGACAAAACCGATGTCGCCCCACTCGTCCTTGAACTTCTCGGTGACGGTGATGGTGCACAGGTCGTCATCGGCAACGGTGACGGCGGGGGAGATTTCAATCTTCTGGACGTCGTCGTCTTCGACGGCCTCGTCGATCTCTTCTTCCTTCTCGGCCGCCTCGCGATCCTTCTTCACCGTGCCGGACAGGTCCTTGTCGGACTTGGTAAAGACAAGATTGCCGTCATCCTCTTCGAGGATGAGCTTGCCGTCCTTGAGCTTCATGTCATGCGACTCGTCTTCGGCGGTGATGGTTACGGTGGTGGCGTCCTTTGCCTCCCATTTAAGGTCGACGACTTCAAGGAACAGGTCGAGGGCACCTGTACCATCCTCATCGAGAATCAGGACGCAGTGTACACCCCAATCCTCGAGCATCTTCATGTACTCATCGGTCAGTTCTTCGCCCTCCGGGGTTCCACCCGAGAGTTCCCAGCTGCCGACGAAGTTGGCCTTGGGGTCTTTGCCGCCGCCGCTGCAGCCCGTCAGGGCAAAGGCGAGCGCAAGGACGCATGTCAGAAATGCGAGTACGGACTTTTTGAACGTTGTCTTCATGGTGTCCTCCTTTATCGAACGAAACCCATAGAAGCAAATGCGGGGGTGGCGGATCCCCCGCCAATTACCAGATAGAGGGGCTAGGGCCTGGGCGTTCCGCAGTTGCTGCAGAACTTGCCGCCGTTTTCGCTGCCGCAGTTGGGGCAGAACCACTTGGCCGGTGCCGGGGCGGGTGCGGGACTGCCGCACTCGGAGCAGAACTTGCCGGTGTTGGTGGCGCCGCAGCTGCAGGTCCATGTGCCGGCCGCGGGGGCAGCGGCAGGAGCCGGTGCGGGAGCGGGTGCCGGAGCCGGCTGCGGGGCGGCCTGCTGCTGTGCCTGGCCGGCGGCGAACAGCTGGCTGGCGTTCATGCCGCCCATGCCACCTGCCATGCCCATGCCCATAAAGCCTGCCATCGCGCCGTTGGGATTGGCGGCTGCCGCGCGCATTGCGTCGCTCTGGGCGCTGGCAATGTTGGCTGCCGCCATGGTGGGATCGCGCATGACTGCGGCCTTCTGCAGGTCCTTGATCATCTGCTCGTCTTCTTGCGAGGCTGCGATGGAGTTGACGCCAAAGCTCACGATCTCGACACCACGCAGGTCGCGCCAGTCGGCAGAGAGGACCTCGTTGAGCGCGCGGGCGAGCTCGGTGGTGTGACCGGGGATGGCGCTGTAGCGAATGCCCATCTCCGAGATCTTGGCAAAGGCGGGCTGCAGGGCGGTGAGCAGCTCGGACTTAAGCTGGCTGTCGATCTTGTCGCGCGTGTAGCTATCGGTCACGTTGCCGCACACGTTGGTGTAGAACAGCAGCGGGTTGGTGATGCGGTACGAGTACTCGCCGTTGCAGCGCACGGAGATGTCAACGTCCAGGCCAATGTTGTTATCGACCACGCGGAAGGGCACGGGCGAGGCGGTGCCGTACTTGTTGCCGATGATCTCCTTGGTGTTGATGAAGTAGACGCGCTGGTCCTTGCCCGCGTCGCCGCCAAAGGTAAAGCGGCTGCCGATATTGGCGAAGGTCTCCTTGATGGAATCGCCCAGGTTGCCGCTAAAGACGCTCGGCTCGCTGCCGGTATCGAAGACGAACTCACCGGGCTCCAGTGCGACTTCGATGATCTTGCCGTTTTGCACCACGAGCATGCCCTGGCCGTCGTTGACGGCGATGACGGAGCCGTTGGAGATGACGTTGTCCTCGCCGCGCGTGTTGGAGCTGCGGCCACCGGTGCGCTTGCTGCCCTTGCAGGCCAAGACGTCAGCAGGCATCGATTCGCAATAGATAAATTCCTTCCACTGGTCGGCCATGACGCCGCCGGCAGCACCCAATCCAGCTTTCAAGAGTCCCATGGTGATCTTCCTTTCTCGTCAAAGGCCGGGTGGTATTGGTCGGATTGCTTAGTCGTCCTTGTCGTCTTTCATGACAACGGTGGTCTCGGTGTGGTTGAAGGTGTCGTGCTTCTCGGTCAGGTCGAGCTCGCCGCAGTACTCGTCGGCGTGGGTGGCCTCGTTGGCCGTCTTGAGCTGGCCTACCAGTAGCACGTCTCCGATAATCACGATGATCAGCGGCGCGACGATGTTGATGAGGATGCCCTCGATATCAAAGGCGAGGTAATCCGGATCGAAGGCGTTCTCACCCATAAAGAGAATCTGGGAGAGGATAAATCCGATCACAAAGAACAGCACCGAGGCAATAGCGAGCTTGGGCTTGGAGCAGGGGAGCTCGCCGACCAAGCGGCCGGTCTGGCCGTTCATGGCAAACAGGTAGCTCTTGCCGTTCCACGAGGTGGAGAGCATCCAGACGGGGAACAGGGCGTAGTCGCTGTCTTCCCAGGTGTAGTCGAGCTGCTTGCTTTCGACCGTGGCATCGTCGTATTCGTCGACGACGGTCTCGCGCAGGGCCGAGATCGTGCTCTCCTCCATGCGGCGCTCGGCGCGCGCCTTGCAGGTCTCGCGGTCCTCGTCGTAACGGTTGGCGATGTAGCCGGGCATATATGCGACCGAGAACGGACGCAGCGCGTCGTAGTCAAACGGCTCGATGGCGTCCATGTGGCCGTCGGGCATCTTGGACGATCCGTCGACGGGCACGCGCTTAAACGAGATATTGCCCTTGCGATAGGCATCGTAGTGGTCGGTGGTCGTGACGGTGCGATCGGATTCCTCGGTCACGGTCTCGTTGGTCGCGTCAAAGTACACTTCGCCGTCAACGCGGGCGCCGTAGAGCCAAAACGGCACGTAGACACCTTGGACCTCGTCGATGTGGTTGCCGGTGACAAGGCTCTTGGGCAGCAAGATCTTGCCCTTATAGTGTTCCTTGAGTGCGGTCGTGACATCGTCGCGCCCGAGCTTAAACGGAATCACCAGGTCGGGCGAGAAGTCGCCCGAGAGCTGGCCGGGCGCCACGGCGGAGTTGCCGCAGTACGGGCAGGTGGTGACGGCGACGGTGCCGTCGGACACGAGCTCGGCGCCGCACGACGAGCAGATGTAGCCGGCGTTTTGGGCGAGCTCCTGCACGGCATCGTCGGCGGCAGGTTTGGGAGCTGCGGCTGCGGCATCGGCTTTGGCATCTGCCTTGTCCTGGCGCTCGCGATAGAGGGCCTCGACTTCTTCGACTTCAAAACGCGAATCGCAGTAGTCGCAGACAAGCTTTTGCTCGGCGCTGGCAAAATGCAGGGGGCCACCGCAGGCAGGGCACTGATAGTTAACGCTCTCGAAGGCCATGATCGGTCCTTTCCGTGCCGGAGGCTATGCGCCGATGGCGCCGCCGCAGTATTCGCAGCGCCCACTGGCATCGGGAATGGTGGTGGCTCCGCAGAAGGGACAGGTGACCGCGGTCTTGGGGGCCTTGGCGGCCACGACGCTGTCGCGCGTCTCCTGGCGCAGCTGCACTAGCGCGTCGCGAACTTCGGTTGCCTGTCGCTTGGCCTCGCGGTACTCGATGGACCCGCGCTGATCGATGGTGGAGTCGTTTACGCGCAGGTTGATCTCGGTAAAGTACGGCGTGTTGACGTGGATGGTCAGATTAAAGTCGTAATCCAGGTCGTAGCGCGGCGGGTTGTAGCTCTCGCGCTCGCCGTCCTTAGTCTCGCGATAGATCTCGGTGCGATGCTCGTCGATATCCATATCGCAGCCGAGTACCTGCGAGAACTCGATGATGTCGGGATTGGCGTCGCGCCAGCGGCTCTGCGAGGTGATGATCAGCAGGCCTGCGTCCTCATCGAGCATAATATTGGTGCGTCCGGCAGAAAGCGTGCGCGTGGGATTGAACGATGCCAGGCGCTCGGCGTTGGCCTCGCGGTAGGCGAGCTGCTCGCGGATATCGTCCGCGGTGCTGGAGCGATAGCCGTGAAAGTAGGGGGAGAGCTTGCCGGCGCACTCTTTGCACAGGTAGCCTTCATTGATTTTTGTCTTACCTAGAAGTCCCAGCTCGGTACCGCAAATCGCGCACTCTTTCTTCTCGAACATCTTGTCAAAGAAGCCCATGGCTGCCTCCCATCAACTGGTAGCGTGTGTCACTTTTGATGATGGGGGAGTGCGCAGCCTTTCACGATACCCAGACGGCTCAACGAGTCTCCACAACTGGGACACATGGCCCATTTTTCCTACTCATTGGGGACGTACTTAAATGAGTGAAACTACTCATTTAAGTACGTCCCCAATGAGTGCTCGCAGAACGAGAGTGGATAATCTCCCATTTTTGGCCTATGTGCAGGCTCAAAGTGGGAGATTTCCACTCTCGTCAGGTGGCGCGCGCAGACGTGGTGTAAGAGCGTCCCGAGGTCCGTCGCTGCAAG
>NZ_QSJB01000002.1:0-168240 GCF_003469285.1 Collinsella sp. AM31-2AC | reverse complement strand
TTGCAGCGACGGACCTCGGGACGCTCTTACACCACGTCTGCGCGCGCCACCCGACTCCAAGAGGTCGTGGACAAAAAGTGGCAAATATGAGTACTGTTACCATTTTAGTAGCAGGCAAAACCACCCAAAATGACGTCCGAGCAACCCCTACAACCCCCTAAAGCAGCCAACCTGACTTGTTTAAGGTGTATTGGAGCCAATTTTAATGAACATACTATAGGTTATGTTCATTATCTTCTTGGCCGTAAATGTCATCAGTCTAGCAACAGTACTCATATTTGGCATTTTTTGCCCATCGTTATATAACTGACCCCCTGTAGCGGGCAAAAAAGAGGCCGCAGCCCATGGCCGCGGCCCGCTCGAAACCCAAAAGAGGCGCTACGCGCTGTAGCCCATCGCTTGCAGCACAAACATGACGACCGTCAGCACCGTAATCACGCCGATAGTCGCCCACGTGAGCACGTTCCACACGCGACCGTTGCGGTTGGCCCCCATAATGTGGCGATCCGCCGCGATAACCACCTGGAATACCAAAACTACGGGCAGCAGCACGCCGTTGATGACCTGCGAGGTCATCATAATCTGGAACAAATCGACGCCGGGCATGAGCACCAACACGGCAGAAATGCCGATGATGGCCGTAATGATGCCGCGATAGACCGGGGCCTCGTCCCAGCTGCGATCGGCGCCTCGTTCCCAACCAAATGCCTCGCAGATGGCACTCGACGTAACGCCCGGCAGCACGCAGGCAGCCAAAAAGCTCGCTGCGACCAGGCCCGAGGCAAACAACACCGTGGACCACTGGCCCGCGATGGGCTCCAGCGCGCGGGCGGCATCGGCGGCATCGCTAATCTGAATACCCGCCGGGAACAGCACCGTACCGGTCGTGATGATAATGAAGCCCGCAATGATATCAGCAGCAATCGAGCCGCTCACGGTATCAATACGCTGCAGCACGATGTCGTCCTCGCCCGCATTCTTATCGACCACGTTGTTCTGAGCCAAGAAGATCATCCACGGTGCGATGGTGGTACCGATCGTTGCGACCACGAGCGACACGTAGCTGGGGTCGTTTTGAATATTGGGGACGACCAAGTCGACCGCGACCTCGCCCCAGTTGGGGCCGGCCATAAACGCGGCGACGATGTAGGTCACGAACACGCAGCTTACCAGCAGCAAAATCTTCTCGATGCGCTGGAAACTGCCCGACATGGTAAGCATCCACACCAGCAGCGCCACGAGCGGCACCGAAATGCTCGCCGGCACGCCAAACAGGGCAAGTCCGCTCGCGATACCCGCAAACTCCGAAATGGTCACGGCCGTGTTGGCGATCAACAGCGCCGCCATGGCCAGCACGCTCTTGCGCACGCCAAAGCGCTCGCGAATGAGCGACGCCAGGCCCTTACCCGTGACGCATCCGCAGCGCGCCGCGGTCTCCTGCGTCACGATGAGCAGCACGGTCATGACGGGAAGCATCCAGAGCATCTTGTAACCATAGCTGGCGCCCGCGCTGGAATACGTGGCGATGCCGCCGGCGTCATTACCCGAAAGCGCCGCCAACAGACCGGGGCCCATAGCGCCAAAGATGGCGGCGATGGTCAGCTTTTGCTTGGCGCTCGCCTTTTGCTTCGTGTTTTGCACGCGACCACCTATCCCATGACCGACATGGTGAGCAGCACCGCGGCGATGCAGTACGCCACACACGAGATCATGACGGCAATAACGTTCATGGCGGTACCCGACGTGTTAAGGTCGTGCTCGTCGCGCCAGAACAGCACCATCAGGTAAATCACGGCGCTCATGTTGCCCACCAGGCAGATGATGGCGGCAATGTTAAAGCAGCCGGTAAAGAGCTGCTCCTCAAACATAGAGGCATCGGGGAACGCAGCGGTGCGCACCAGCTGCGCGCACAGGTAAGTAACAAGCGAAAGGATCAGACCCATGCCCGTGCTCTGGAAGAAGAATCCCAGGTACGGTTTGGGCTCGTCGTCGTGACCGTCGTACTCGAGGAAGTAGTTCTTGACGAACGACACCATGCGCGAGGCAGCCAGCAGCACGAGCGGCATGGCGCACATGGGGAACACCACCAGATGCGCGGAGCCCAGCGCCGTCCCCAGCACCGTCGCCATAATGCACGAGGCGATGCCCCACACGACAACCCAGTACTGACGATGCACGAACCAGCTGAGCACGTTCGTCGAGTCGTCCGACGCGCTATCGCCCGAGCCGACACCGGCGATCTGCAGGTCCTCCTGATGCTCCTCGGCGATAACGTCCATGGCGTCGTCGAAGGTCACGATACCCAGGATATGACGGTTCTCGTCGCAGACGGGGATGGCAACCAGGTCGTACTTGGTCATCTCGTCCGTCACGTCTTCCTGGTCCTCGTCGGGCGACACGTAGACCAGATCGCGATAGGCGAGCTGGCCCAGCGTGGCGTCGCGGTCGGCCACGATCAGCGTGCGCAGCGAAAGCACGCCCGTCAGCATACCGCTCGGATCCTCGGTATAGACGTAATAGACACTCTCAAAGTCCTCGTCGAGTTTGCGAATCGCCTCGATGGCATCGCCGACCGTCGCTGTGGCGGGCAGCGAGACAAACTCCGAGGTCATGATGCGGCCGGCGGTGTTGTCCTCGTAGCCCAGCAGATTACGAATCGCCTTCTCCTCCTTGACGCCCATCAGGCGCAGGAGCTTCTCGGCCTTCTCATAATCGAGCTCGTCGATCAGGTCGGCAGCGTCGTCCGGGTCCATCATGGCCAGCATCGACGATGCGTCCGTGTCGGACAGGCCCTCGAGCATCTCGGTCATGAGTTCGTCGTCATCGAACTCCGAGATGGCCTCGGCGGCCTGTGCCGTATCGAGCTGGGCGAACACCTGCGCGCGCAGGCGCGGATCGAGCTGCTCGATGATGTCAGCGATGTCGGCAGGATGCAGCTCGCCAAGCGTCTTGTGCGACACCGAGAGCTGGATGTTCTTAGTCGAGCGATCGAGCAGGTCCATGTAAGACCAGGCGATAATGTCCTCGCTGAGCGGCTTGCCCAAGTGCTTCATAAAGCCCTCGACGACGTGCTCGAGCGCGGGGCTGATTGCACGCAGCAGACCGCGGGCGCCGACCTCAGCACCCAGCAGGCGCAACTGATTTTCGCCCGACATGGAGAACTTGATGTCGTTGACGCGCACGACTTTCATGCCCTGCGTGTCTACAATCTGTTTGTTGAGCACGTCGCGAGCCAGCAACAGCTCGGTCGGCTGCAAGTACGAAAAACGGATTTCGGTGGCCGGCGACTTAAGATGAACGCCCGTCTCGTCGATACGGTCGACCCATTTGCGCCAACTGATCATAAACGGCGTCTTGCCGGGTCCGCGGAACGCGAGCGACGTCACGTGCGGAAAAACTTCGCCGGTAGCAATACCAAAATCGTTGACCACGCCGAGCTTTTCGCCGTCGACGTCCAAGACCGGCAATTTGAGCATCTCACTCAGATAATTCACTGGTGCTCCCCATCATTATTCCTGCGGACCGCGTGGCCATGCCGGCACGCAATCCGTGGACTTTTAGACATGTATACGCATGCGCGGGCGGCACGCCGCTCGACGCTCACACCCCGTGCACGCGCAGAAAGCACCTGCATGGGGTCATCGACTGTATGGTCGAGGTTTGGATTTCACCTGTAACCTTTCTCTTGACCCTCATTAACCGCAGTAACTATAGCATCAGCATCGCGCTGCGGCACCGAATTTATGCGCTGCACATTGCAGGCATACCAAACACTGACGTATCCGCGACATAGTCATTGGGGACGTTCTTACATGATTAGTCCGTGGTGTCGTCGTCCTCGGGGAGTTGGGGAAACACGGCGTTTTTGGGCATGGAAACCTTGGTGAGCGAGGTGAGTTTTTTGCTCAATGCCGTGTCCGTCTTGACCAGGTCGCTGAGCGTCACGATCTTGTAGCCGTCGGCGACAAGGCCATCGATAATCTGCGGCAGTGCCTCGAGCGTCTGCTCGGCGCACTCATCGCTATCGGTGAGCAGCACGATATTGCCCGGCGTCACCGAATCGAGCACGGTCGATACTTGCTCGTCAGCGCCGTTGAGCAGCCAGTCGCCCGAATCGATATTCCACGAAACCACGGCGGACACCAGGTCCATCGAGTCGATCCAGTTTTGCTCGTCAAACGCGGCGTAGGGGGCACGCAGCAACATCGTCTCGACGCCGGTCGCCGACTTAATCGCCTCGGTGCCCTTCGCGATCTGCTTGCGCACCGTCTCGCGATCCTCGCCCTTGAGCGAATCATCGCTGTAGCTGTTGGAGCCGATCTCGCACCCGGCATCGACAATCGCTTTGGCAGTAGCGGGCGAGGCTTCCGCGGCATCGCCCGACAGGAAGAACGTCGCCGTGACGCCCTTTTCCTTGAGCACCTGCAAGATCTGCTTGGTCGCGCCGCTCGGACCCTCGTCAAATGTCAGGGCCACGTACTTTTCGTTGCCCTTGGGCGCTACGCTTGCGCACTCGACTACGCAGTCGGTGGCGGGCACGACCTCGCCGCGGTCCTGCGTCTTGCCCGACTGCTCGCCGACCCATACCTCGGAGCGGCCCTGAACGCCCCAGGTTTTGACATACTCAATGGCACCCGTGCCCTCGACCTTAAGCTTTGGCTCGATAGTCGTGGCCTGGACCTCGTGCTTTTCGTACACGTTGCGGCCGTCCTTGACCGCCACCTTCTCGCCGCCCTCAAGTTCGCGGCTTTTCCACTTACCCTGTTTAATGCGCTTGCCGTCCACCTTAACCGACAGCTTTTCGCCGCCATGGCGGGTCAGCACGCTGTCATCGACGGCCAGTAGGTCGCCTGCGTCGTAGGTGTCAGTCAACTCCTGGTCGTCTATGAGATTCTGCAGCGTAGAGCCCACGCGCACCGCGGTCTTCTGGCCGTTGAGTTCCACGTCCACGCTGCGGTTGACGTAGCCCACGACGGCAGCGATAAACAACACGAGTGCGCAACCCACGGCGATGAGCGCATAGGGCAGGCGAGACGAACGACGGGGCGTACGGCTGTTGCCGATGCGCGCGCTGCGATCGCTAAAGCCGCGGCTATGGTTGAGGTACATCGCGCCGGGCTTACGGTGACGCTTGCGCTGACCGCTGGGCAGCTGCCCAAGATCGCGGCGCGCCGTCGGACGCGTACCCGAACGCCCGTTTAAGTTGGATCCGTTTTGGCGCATATGCCCTCCCCCATAAACACAGCAAGCCGGAGCAACAGGTCTCCGGCTTGCCTCCCATCATTTGGTACGTCGCTATTTTGTAGCTTTTGACGAGCCTCCGCTCGCCTTTTGGTATTCGTCCTTAAAGGCCTTGAACATGCCGCGCGTCTTGCCGAGCTGCTTGCCCAGTGCGCGACTGCCCTTGTCCACGGCAACCGACCCCTTGTCGTCGAGCACCTTGGCGCCCTTTTTGACCTTATCGCCCACCACGACGCTGGCCTCGGCGGCCTTGGCAGCCGCACCGCCCGAATACCCGAGCGACTTGACCTCGTCCGAGACGACCATCGCGCCGTTCTCGTAGCCGCGCAGCATCGTCGGTGGCACCTGCGTGTCACCAACCAAAACACTCGAAGCAGCACCGGCGGTCACATAGAATGCCTGCACGATGCCCGAGCGTGGCTTAAACTCAACGTCCGAGCAATAGCCCACGACATCGCCCGATTCCGTGCGCACGTCCATACCAACCCAGATGATGCAATCGTCCAGGTTGATGTCGAGGCGCTTGGCGGCGGCAGCATCGTACGTGTCCTTGACGTCATCGACCGCAATGGCGCCCTCGTAGACACCAATGGCGTCGAGCGCTACGAATCGGTCGGGGCGCTCGATCATGCCCGCGATATCGGACTGGCGGACCATAAAGCCGACCACGCGCGTACCGCCCGGGGTAAAGACCGGAAAGTGAATCTTTCCGAGCTTTTTAGGGCTGCGCGGCGTGCCGTCCTTTTTGGTGCGCTTGTCCTCGGTAGGCTTGCGATAAATCTTGGCGCCGACAAAATCCCCGGCGCGCATTATGCCTCGGTCGAGGGCTCCGCAGCCTCGGTATCAGCCTCGACGGCGTTCTCGACCACGACGTCGGCGGCAGGCGTCACGTTGCCGCCCGAAATGGCGTCGTTGAGCTGCTCGCGCAGCTGGTCCATGCGCTCGCGGGCAAGGTCGACCTTGGCGCGCAGGTCGTCGGTCTTGGCGTCGACCATCGGGCCAAAGTCATTCACCGCAGCACGGGCCTCCTCGGCGCTGTGCTCGTAGGTGTCGCGCATATTGTCCCAAGCGTCGTTGGCGATATCGGCAGCCATGGCGCGGGTCTCGGCGCCCGAGCGCGGGGCCAGAGCAACACCGACAATAGCGCCGGCAGCGGCACCAAAAAGTGCGCCGGAGACAAAGCTGAAAGTCTTACCCATGATCATTCCTCTCCTGCGGGCACGTCGGTGCCCACCGTTTGAATGCTGTCCATTATACCCGCAGCGCATCACTTGCCGCTCCGCTCATCTGCGTACGGCAAAGGCGCAGGTACGTGATGGTGATAAACGCGTAGGCCTACTCCTGAGGCATAGCCACCGTGGCACCCGGGTCCTCGCCGGCACCGTCCACGAGCGGCAGGCCGCCCTCATGCGCAGGTCCTGCCGGAACCGTCGCCGCACCGCCAAAGACGGCAGCGGAGGCCTCGTGGTTCTCGGCAACCGCGCCCTCGGTATCAATCGCCACCTGGGGCTCGTCGTCAAAGTTGGGGACGCCCTGGGGCTCGGTGGGAACGGGCTCGGCGGTCGCATCGGCAACGGGCTCGGCGTCGACCGGCACATCGCCCTCGTCAGCGCCCTCGTCCTCGGCAGCATCTTCGCCGTTCGCAGCAGCGACGGCCTCGTGAGGATCCTTGCCCTCGGCCTCGGCGCGCATGCCTAGCACCAGGTTGCGCAGGCCCGCGACCGTACCGTCCACATCGGGAGCCGGCTGGTCGGCGTGCAGATAGGCCCAGTCCATCATAAAGGTGGCCGAAGACAGCGCACCGATGGCCAGCGCGTCGTCGGGACACGAAAGCTCAACCTCAAAGACACGCTCATCGTGCTCGCTTACGCGCGTGCGGCCGCACGAGATGCTACCGGCAAGACCGGTCTCGTTCATGAGCTCGACCGTCACGTGCTCCAGCAGATGGCAGAGCTCGGTCTGACCCATGCAGTCCTGGAACTCGCGGCCGGAATCGCCCAGGCACAGATGCTTGGCAATCGCCGGCACCAGGTAGTACACGCGCGCCGTGGCCTCGATGTCCTCCGAGGTCATCAGCGGCATGCCGGGGTTCACCAGCACATGCGCGCAGATCTTGTCCTCGCTGACGGTGACCTTAAGGATGTTGAACAGGCCTGCCATAACTCTCCCCTACTCTTCCTTGTCCTACTCGTCGCCGTCATGCGGATTCGCGGAACCCGCACCCGGCGTCGTCGGCTCGTCTGCCGAAGACTCGGAATCCTTCTTATCGGTTTCGGCCGGAGCGATCACGCGAATGAGCGAGATGCGCTGGCCACGCATCGACTGCACTTTAAACTTGTACCCCGCGACCTCAAACACCTCTCCGATGTCGGGCACCGAGTCGCAAAGCTCCAAAATCCAGCCGGCGATGGTCTCATAATCATCGCTTTCCTCGAGCGGCCAACCAAGCTCAATCGCGTCATCGCACGAAAAACGCCCATCAACGAGCCACTCGCGGCGCGAAAGGCGCGTGAGATACTTGTTGTCGGGGTCGAACTCGTCCTCGATCTCGCCGACGATCTCCTCGACGATGTCCTCGATGGTGATGATGCCGGCCGTGCCGCCGTACTCGTCCACGACCACCACGATCTGGTCGTGCGAGGTCTGCATCTCGGACAGCAGCGGCAGGATGTCCTTGGTGTCGGGCACAAAGGTGGCGTCGCGCAAAAAGCCGGCGATGGGCTGGTCGCCCTTGCCATCGAGCGCGGGCTGGATCAGGTCTTTGATGTGCGCGATGCCCGCGACGTTGTCGGGGTCCTCGTGATAGACGGGGATGCGGCTGAAGCCGGTCTGGCGCATGGTGGACAACACGTCGGCGACCGTCTCGTCGTCCTCGCACATGGTGGTGTCCACGCGCGGCACCATGACCTCGCGGGCAACGGTGTCGCCCAGGTCAAAGATCTCGTGGATCATACGCTTTTCCTCGTCGAGCAGGTCGTCCTGCTCCGAGACCATGTACTTGATCTCTTCTTCCGAGACATTCTGACGGTCGTCGGCACTCTTGATGCGCAGGATGCGGGCCAGGCCATCGGAGCAAGCGCCAGTCAGCCACACGAGCGGACGGGCGATCTTTTGGAAAAACGACAACGGTCCCACGACCTGCTTGGACACGCCCTCGGCATTGGCCAGGCCGATGCGCTTGGGGACGAGCTCGCCGATCACGATGGATACGAAGGCGACCGCGACGGTGATGATGACCGGCGCCAGGCCGCGCGCGATGGCGGAGAGCGGCGCGATGCCAAAGCTCATGAGCCACGTGGCAAGCGGGTCGGACAGGCTCGTCGAGGCGACGGCGGACGAGGCGAAGCCCACGAGCGTGATGGCGACCTGGATGGTGGCGAGCAGCTGGTCGGAGTCGGCGGCCAGCTTAATGGCACGCTCGGCGCGCTTGTCGCCTTCCTCGGCCTCATGCTCCAGCACGGCGCGCTTGGCCGTGGTGAGCGCCATCTCGGACATAGAGAAGTAGCCGTTGATGAGGGTCAAAACGAGGGTAGTGATAAGGGAGATGGTTATGTCCATCGGGAGTTTCTCGAACCTCCAAGATTCGGGACGTCAGGTCAAAACGTTGATGACGGATACGGCAATTGCACCGGCGCCCAAACGAGGACGCGGGCGCGCGGGCGCGGTCGCTAGATTACGAAGAGAATCACCGCCATGAACTGGAAGATGCTGCCGGCGAGCACCCACAAGTGGAAAACACTGTGCAGATAGCGCACGTTTTTGGCGATATAGAACGGCACGCCCACGGTGTAGCACACGCCGCCGACGGCGAGCAGGGCAAGCGCCACGGGGTTCAGCAGCGCCACGAGTGCGGGCAGTTTAAAGACAACGAGCCAGCCCATCAGCAGATAGACCAGGCCGCTTACCCAGTGCGGCTGGCGCTCGCGCATAAAGCACTCGAGGGCAATGCCGATAATGGCGATGGCCCATACGGCGAAGAACAGCGCAGCGCCGCCGTCGTTTGCGAGCGTGATGAGGCAAAACGGCGTATAGCTGCCGGCTATGAGCAGGTAGATGCAGCTGTGGTCGATGATGCGGAACACGCGCTTGGCGCGCGCGGGTTGAATCGCATGGTAGAGCGTGGAGGCTAGGTACTCGAGGATGATGCTGACGCCATAGACAATTGCCGCGGCCATGTGGGCCGGGCCACCGCCGCGCAGTGCAGCGAATACGATCAGGAGCACCAGACCCGCGATACCCAGCAAGCAGCCGACACCATGGGTGACGGAGTTCATGATCTCCTCGCCCACCGTGTAGTGCGGAACGGCCGCGATCTTGGGTCGCGGCTTGGAACTGTCGCTCGAATCGGACATGCCGGTTACATCCTCCAATGTAAAGAGTTCTCAACACTATATCAAAGCGTCTGGTTACGTGCGAAATTTGCACCATACGTGACCCTTTGTTTACCCATTCTTTGCTTGTTGACGCATCAACGGCGAACATCCATAATGCGCTTGTTTTAAATGTTGATGTATTAACATCTTATAGGAGAATACCGCATGGCTCAAAACGAACATTCCCATCGAAAGCTCAAGATAGCCGGCATCGTTGCACTGGTGGTTGTCATTGTGCTGCTCGGATTTGCCGGCAACTTTCTGTTTGACTTCGCGCTGAATCCCCGCGCGCCATACACCATGAAGATGATGCAGGACGGCAAGGACGACAAAGAAAGTGAGCAGCCGGATGCCGAGGGAACCGAGGCGCGGGCATGGTTTAAAGAGAACCGCGAGAGCAGCAGCCTCACCGCAGATGACGGAACCGAGCTCTCCGCTTGGTATTTTGCCGCCCCAGAGAGCACGCACAATTACGCTATCTGCCTACACGGATACACCGATGAGCCCATCGGTATGGCCCGATACGCCAAACGATTCCATGACCGCGGCATGAACGTGCTCGCGCCTGCCGCCCGTGCCCACGAGCGCTCCGGCGGCGACTATATCGGCATGGGCTGGCCCGAGCGGCTCGATGTCGTTGCATGGATTGGGCGGATCGTTCAGGCTGACCCCGAGGCGCGCATCCTGGTCTTTGGCGAGTCGATGGGTGCGGCAACCGCCATGGACGTCGCGGGGGAATCTTTGCCGTCCAACGTGAAATGCATTATCGAGGACTGTGGTTATACGAGTGTTTGGGACGAGTTTTCTCTGCAGCTCAAGGACGTGTTCGGCCTGCCCAGCTTTCCCTTGCTCGATGTAGCAAACTTGGTGTGCAACGTGCGCGCGGGCTACGACTTTCATAAGGCGAGCAGTGTGGAGCAACTCAAACACGCGACGGTTCCCATGCTATTTATCCACGGCGACCAAGACACCTTTGTACCGTACAGCATGCTCGACCAAAACTACGAGGCGTGCGCCAGCAAGGTCAAGCAAAAGCTCACTATCCACGGCGCCACCCATGCCAAGAGCGCGCAAGTCGACCCCGAACTCTACTGGAACACGGTCGACAGCTTCCTCGACGAGAATTTTTAGGCAAATAGTACGGTTTACTTGTCTATCTGACCCCCTGTTTTCGGAAGTGCGGGGAAATCGCACGAAGCCCGACCAGACCACAGTTTTACCAACAATTTATCAGGGGTTTTGTTGTCAAAAAACGGTTTGTGGTCGGCGGTATTCGATTTTTCACCGCACTTCCGAAAAGCCGCCCGTGGGCACTGTGCTCGCGGGCGGCTTTTACTAACGTTGCACTACAAAAGCGCTTGATATGTCCAATAGTTAGGTGCTACTTGACCTCGATGAGCTCGTACTTGCTCGTGCCCAGGCCGATCTTCTCGGCATGCGCGATGCACGCGCGCCAGTCGGTGTCGGGATGCGTGATGCAGAAGGGATCCTTGGCCTGCTCGCCCTCCAGATGCTCGTGATTATGCTCCATCTTGGCCGCGCTGTCGGTAAGCTCGGTGTTAGGCAGCGGCTCGGATGCCAGGACGGCGTCGGCGCAGGCCTGGTCGATGGCGACCGGGTCGAAGCTCGCGAACATGCCGATGTCGTTGACGATGGGCGTGTCATTCTCGGGATGGCAGTCGCAGTTGGGGCTGATGTCCATGGCGAGCGAGATGTGGAAGCTCGGGCGGCCGTCGACGATGGCCTTGGTGTACTCGGCGATCTTGTAGTTGAGTACGTCGGCCGCGGCATCATAGTCGGGCTTGATGCAGTCCTGGTTGCACGCCGCAATGCAGCGTCCGCAGCCCACGCAGCGATCGTGGTCGATGGCAGCCACGCGAACCGTGCGGGTGCTGCCGTTGGCAAGCTCGCGCTCGCGCGTGTCGTCAAACGTGATGGCGTTGTGCGCACAGATCTTTTCGCAGGCACGGCAACCTACGCAGTTGGTGGTATCGACGCTCGGCTTGCCGGCGGCATGTTGTTCCATCTTGCCAGCACGACTGCCGCCGCCCATGCCCAGGTTCTTCATGGCGCCGCCAAAGCCGGCCTGCTCATGGCCCTTAAAGTGGGTGAGGCTAATCACGATGTCGGCGTCCATGAGCGCCTGACCGATCTTTGCCTCGCGCACGTACTCACCGCCCTCGACCGGGACGAGCGCCTCGTCGGTACCCTTGAGGCCGTCGGCGATGATGATCTGGCAGCCCGTGGCATACGGGGTAAAGCCGTTCTGGTAGGCGGTATCGATGTGCTCGAGCGCGTTTTTGCGGCTGCCCACATAGAGCGTGTTGCAGTCGGTGAGGAAGGGCTTGCCGCCCAGCTCCTTCACGACGTCTGCGACGGCGCGGGCGTAGTTGGGGCGCAAAAAGCTCAGGTTGCCCAGCTCGCCAAAGTGAATCTTAATGGCGACGAACTTGTTCTCGAAGTCGATCTGCTCGATACCGGCGCGGCGAATGAGGCGCTTAAGCTTGTCGAGTTGGCTCTCGCGAGCATGAGTGCGCAGGTTGGTGAAGTACACCTTTGCTGGTGCGACGGGTGCAGTTGCGGTCATAGATATTTCCCCTCGGTCTATATGGCGTTACAGACATAGAGGATGGTACCCGTTGAAGTAGGGTCGAAGTCAAGCGCAACGCCGAGTCGTTAGGCACTCATTGGGGACAGACTTAAATGAGTGCTTGCCGCCCGGCCGGCGAGCCGGCGATCCGGCAAAGACTGTCCCCAACGACTAGTCGTTTAAGAACGTCCCCAATGACTACTCCTGCACCTTGAGGGCTTCGGCCAGGCTGACGCGCTTGATAGAGCGCGTGTGTAGCAGCGCCACGACCAGGTAGGTCGCAAAGCCAATGCCGACGCATGCAGCCATGGACCAAGCGGGCACGTAGATCTCGATATTGCCGTTGTAGGCGAGCAGCATCGAGCGGAAGATGGCCGTGAGCGAGCCAATAATGACCGGCAGGCTCAGCACGAGCGATGCCGCCACGCACAGCGTAATCGAGTGGATGTACAGATGCGAGATCTCGCCATCGCGATAGCCAAAGACCTTCATATAGCTGATCGAGCGGGCGCTATGGTCGATAACGGCCTTGGTTAGCAGGTACATAAACAGCAGGAAGATAAACACCGCGAGCCCGACCATCATGCCGATCATTTTGCTCATCATGCCGATGAACTGGTCACCCACGGCGCGCATGTCGTCGGGCGTGGTGTCGCCGGCAAAGTAGCGCGCGTCGAGGTCGAGCTTCTCGTCGCTCACATAGCCGTTAAAGTAGGCGGCGTCGTTGTCGAACAGCTCGTTAAAGTCGTCGATACTCATATAGATATTCATGTCCGACTTGGAGCCCCAGGCACAATCCTTGCCCGCATACTCAAGGGAATAATGCTCGCCCTCGTACTTGTCGCTGAGCGTGACCTTCTGGCCCTCGCTCCAGCCAAACTTATCGAGCAGACCGCCGCCAAAGACGACGCGCCCATCGCCGACGTTGAGGTCCTTCCAGTAGCGCGAGTCTGCCGAGATGCCGTAGACAGAAATCGTCTCCTCGCCATTACCATCGCCACGGTCGTATTGCAGCTGGTAAACGGCATATTTCTCGGCCTGCGCGATTGCGTCCGCGCCGCTGTCGGTCGTATTGACCGGGTGGATATCGTCGTTGTCAGTGTCGATCTTAGAGGCCTTGTCGATCAGATCGATGGCCTCATCGCGGTTGCAGCCGAGGGCATCGGCAAGATCGTCAAGGCGCGCATAGAGCGCATCCTTCTTGTCCTGGACGTTTGCAAGCGCGTCCTGCGCTCCGGCCAGGCTCTCGGCAGACGGAGAGTTGGTCGCGGCATCGGCTGCCGCCTGCGCCGCATCGGCCGCGTCGTCAAGCTCGTCATCGGCATCTTGGGCGGCAGAAAGCAGCGCGCCGTCAACCGACTGCAAGCGCTCGAGTGCCGACCACTGCTCGCGCTCCTCGGCAGTGCCCTCGAGCTCCAGCGGCGCCTTGAGCGTGTACTGGTGCTCGGCGACCAGGCTCGTCTCGAGGTTGTCCGCGTAGTGCGTCATCGTGGGCAGAATCGCCAGGCCAAAGAGCAGCAGCAGCGAGGCAAACGCAATGCCCACGAAGAGCGTGGCGAAGTTGCCCAGGTTGCGCAGGAAGACGCGCAGGCGGAAGCGCGAGACAAAGCCCATGCGTTCCGGCAGCTGCAGACCGCGCTTGGTACCCGACTTACCGCTCGCCTCGTGGCGAAGGAACTGCAGCGGCGTCTTGCCCATCTTGCGAAGCAGGCCCACCAGCGTGATGAGGATGAGCGCGGCGGCAGGAACCACGGCGCACTTCACAAAGATCTCCCAGCTCCAGTACACCTGGAAGGGCGGCAGGCTGTACGAGCCGTAGTAGAGACCGCGCATGGGCTCGGTAAAGAACGCAACGCCGAGTGCGGTGCCCAAAAGTGCCGCGAGCACGCCCACGATGGCGGGAAGTGCCAGGTAATGCAGCACGATCTCGCGACGGCGATAGCCGCTGGCGAGCAGCGTGCCGATGATGGCGCTCTCCTCCTCGATGGTGGCGTCGGTGAGCACCACAAAGACAAACGCCATGATCACGATGATGATGTCGAGCAACGTCATCCACATCATGGAGTCGCCGTCCACGTCGTCGCGCGCATAGCCAATGCCCTGGTTGGAATCGGCATCGATCAGATCGTCCACGCGCGCATCGGCATCGGTCAGCGCCTCGACCATATCCTGCTCCGCATCGATGCGATCCGCGGTGGGGAGGTCGCGATCGGTAAAAGCAAAGGAGTAAGTGTAGGCAGGTGCACCACCGGCATCCTCGAGCGCGGCAAAGCCGGCGTCGGTGACCTCGGCCACACCATAGGTGATGGTGTTCACCGTAAAGTCCGAATTGTTGAGGAACAGCGCCTGGCTATCGGGCTGGGTCATGATGCCGCAGATGGTGTAGGTGCGGCCCTCAAGCTCAACCTTATCGCCCACGACAAGGTCGTTGTTGGTGGCAAAAACGCGGTCGATAGCCACCTCATCGTCCGTCTTGGGCTGCTTGCCTTCGCAGTAGGACGCGATATCGACCTTGGTGCGGTGCGCATAGGTGCGCAACGTGCGCTTGGTGCCGTCGTCGCCGGCGGTCTTTTTGATGATGGCGTCGATGAAGAAATTCTTGTAGAGCGTGACGCCGCCGACGTCGTCGGCTGCATCCTCGGCTGCCTTGAGCTGGTCGTCGGTAGCCTCGAAGGAGGTAGTCACGCGGCCGTCCTCAATCGTGTACGCATCGCGCATGTCGTCGATAAGGCAACCGATGGAATGCGCCGCGAGCAAAAAGCCCGAGGTGAGAGCGATGCCCCCGCACATAAGCAAAAAGATGCCCAGGTACTTGCCGATATTGCGGCGCAGCTCGCGCGGGAGTCGCTTTGCGAGAGGTGTCATGGCATCGCCTACCAATCGAGCTCGGCGGCCGCAACGGGCGACTCGTTGAGCTCATCCTCGACGATGCGGCCGTCGCGCAGGCGCAGCACGCGGTTGGCCATGCGGGCGATGGCGGCGTTGTGGGTGACGATGATGATGGTGCAGCCGTAGGTGCGGTTAACATCCTCCATGAGCTGCAAGATTTCCTTGGATGTCTTGTAGTCAAGCGCGCCGGTGGGCTCGTCGCACAGCAGCAGGCCCGGGTTTTTGACGAGTGCGCGGCCGATGGCGCAACGCTGCTGTTGGCCGCCCGAGACCTGGCGCGGGAACTTGTTGCGGTGCTCGTAGAGGCCCAGCGAACGCAGCAGGTCGTCGACATTGAGCGGGTTTTTGGACAGGTGCGCCGTGACCTCGATGTTCTCCTTGATGGTGAGATCGGGCACCAGGTTGTAGAACTGGAAGACAAAACCCAGCTCACGGCGGCGATACTCGCCCAGATCGGTAGGTTTGAGCACCGTGAGGTCGCAGCCGTCCACCATGATGGAGCCACCGTCGGCATCCTCCAGGCCGCCGATCAGGTTGAGAAAGGTCGACTTGCCCGAGCCCGAGGGCCCCAGCATGACGCAGATCTCGCCGCGGTTGATGGACGTGTCGATGCCATCGAGTACCGTCAGGCGCGCATCACCGTCGCCGTAGTGTTTCCTGAGCCCGCTGACCTGGACATACGCTTGCTTTGTCGCCATGCTATCCCCCGTTGTTAGCCTTCAGCTACTTTTCTAGGGTAATAGTAAACCCAGGCGAACTATTTTTAAGCGACAGGCGCAATTTTTTCCAAACCAGTCATTGGGTACTCATTGGGGACAGACTTAAATGACTGAAACCACTCATTTAAGTCTGTCCCCAATGAGTGGTCGTCGTTTAAGAACGTCCCCAATGACTAGGTGGAAAGGAGTGTCCCCATCTGCCGGCAGAAAAGGAACGTCCCCAAGTGACGGGTTCCCAAGTGACGGGTTGTGGCTAGGCGTGGGATTTGTTGTGGGCGAGGGCTAGGCCTACGGCGGCGATGGCGGCGGCGAAGAGCACCGTGACGCCCAGGTCGCAGGCGATGTCGCCCAGCACGGCAGACGTCAGGTCCGAAGCGAGCGCCTTGCCGATCGCGTCGTTCACCCAATACGTCGGCACAAAGTGCGCCACCGTCTGCACGGCCGAGCCCATGAGCGACAGCGGCATCCAGGCGCCGCCCAAAAACGTCATGAGCATGCCGAGCAGGTTGCCCACACCGTTGAGCAGCTCCTCGCGCGCGCCCAGGCTCGACAGCGTAAAGCCAACGGCCAGCGGCGTGCACGCCAGGGCAAACGTTGCCGCCAGCGCCAGGCACACGCGACCCACGCCGACCTCGGCAACCGCGCTGGCAAAGCCCACGACGCCCATCATGCTCGACACGAGCCAGATGCAGACGGTGAGCACGGCGGCGGCCGCGAACACAGCGAGCGAACGCTGGCGCTCAGAGACCGGGCTGGCATCCATGCGGCGCACGCGCTCGGGCTCGTTCATGCCCGAGAACACCAGTCCCACCGACACGATGACCGACGAGATGATCGCGTACGCGCCAAAGTTGAAGTACGACTCGAGCGTGGTAGCAGCAGTCGAGTCGACCTTGACCTGCTCGATCTGGACCTCCGCGCGCTTTGCGGCCGCGTGCTCGGCGGCCCTTGCGACGTCGCCGTTGGAGGCAGCGGGCTCTAGTGCGGCCGCAGCGCCCGCGAGCGAGATCCACCGCGAGGCCTCGGCAGACGAAAGCGCCGCCGCCATGGTGCCGGCACCGTAGGTCACATCGAGCTTGGGCAGGGACTCCCCCGCGCGGGCGGCTGCAACAAGATCGTCCTCAAACCCCTCCGGGATAAAGAACACGCAGTCGGCGCTGCCTTTGGCGCTGTTGCTCTTGGAGAGCGCGTCAGCAAGGTCGTATGTGTCGTCGCCGACGCCCGTGACCAGGTCAAAGCGTGAGCCCAGGTGCTTGGTAAGCGCCCGCGAAAGGTCGCTATTGTCGCGGTCGACCACGATCACGTTGGTGTCGTAGGGCTTGTACTCGGTAAGCTGCGACGAGTTCCAGCTCACCGAAGCCGCGATGAATACGCCCATGAGCGAGATGAACACCGTATAGATGAGCAGGTAGAACGGGTGCGCCAGCGCCATGCGAAGCGCGGTCTTAAAGGTGCTCATAGCGGCTCCTTCCAAAGATCAGCGTAGCGGCGGCGACAAACACCAGGGCCATCAGGACGAGCGCGCCGGCGCGAACAGCGAAGGGCCCCAGGTCCTCAAAGAAATACAGGCGATTGAACATGTCGCAGATGAGCTTGACGGGGTTGAGCCAGCACTCGACCGGACAAGCGCGGGCGACGTCGTCGGCAAGCGCCATCGCCGGCTCGCCGTAGAGGCCGGCGAACAGGGCGCACGTGGTGGCAAAGCCCGTGAGGATGCCCGACTTGGATGCCTTGCCGCCCTTAACGGGAAGCGTGCCCACAAAAAGCCCCAGGCCCGTGGCGGCAAGCGCGGATGCAGCCCCGCCCAGCAGGCACAACCCCTCGCGCCCGCCAAAGTCAACGCCCACGACCAGGCGCACGTAGCCGATCGCAACCGCCATCGATGCAAAGGAAACCAGCCACGAGCCGACAAAAATGCCGGCCAGCGACGCCGTCTTGGAAAGACCGCCCACGCAGCGGCGCGCGCCGAGGCCGGACAGATTGGGCTGCAAATCGACGACGCTCAAGGCGGCAAACTCGGCAGACATCATCGCGACCAGGCCAAAAAGCGCGTAATAGTAGATGACCGTGCCATCGGGCGTGGCACGAGTCAGGCTCACGCGGCGGGTTCCGCCCTCGAGCGACAGGGCGCGCGCAACCGCCGCCGGATCGGCGAGCGCCGCCGGGTTGTCCTGGGCAATCTGGGACATGAGCTCGGCATTTTGCGTATACGAGCTTGCCACCGTTTCAAGGATGCTGCGGTCGGTAAGCACCGACGAGGCGCGCGAGCTGTCGTAACTCGATAGCAGCGTGAGCCTGGGCGTGCCCGCGGCATCAACCGTATAGATGCCCGCGACCTCGCCGGCCTTGAGCGCTTTGCGCGCGGCAGCCAAGTCTTCGTACTCGCTCACATCGAGCAGCTGGTCGTCGCCTGCCTTGGCAAGCGAAGCTGCCACATCCTTAAAGGTCGAGGCATCCCAGGCCTCGTCCGCCACGACGGCAACCGGCACCGGGTCGACCGTGCCGTCGGAGCTGAGGTTCGCAAACATAAACATGAACATCGTGGAAAGCGCGATAGGAAAGAGAGCGCCCCAGACCCACGTGCTCGGCCGGCGCAGCAGCGTCTTGACCGTGGTGATGATGGTGTTGAACATGGCCGCCCCCTAGTCGCGCAGCTCGCGGCCGGTGATCTCGAGGAACACGTCGTTGAGGGTCGGCGGTTCGGAATAGATGCGGCCGAGCGGCACGTCATGCGAGCGCAGCGCATCGAGAATGTCCGTCAGGTTGTGCGGGCTCGCTTCGCACGAAAACGTGAGCTGTCCCGCCGTTGCCGAAAGGTCCAGAACGTGCGGCAGGCTTGCGACGGCACCGAGCGCCGCACTCGGAACCTCGCCGACCTCGATTACAATCTTCTCGCCCATCTGAATCATGCGCTTGAGCTCGTCGTTAGTGCCCTGCGCCAGCACGCGGCCGCCGTCCATGATCATGATGCGGCTGCAGATCTGCTCGACTTCCTCCATGTAATGGCTGGTATACACCACCGTGGCGCCCTCGTCGCGCAGGCGGCAGATGCCCTCCAGGATGGCGTTGCGGCTTTGCGGGTCGACCGCCACCGTGGGTTCGTCAAAAAAGATGAGCTCGGGCTTGTGCGCGATGCCGCAGGCAATGTTGAGACGACGCGCCAGGCCGCCCGAGAGCTTGCCAGGGCGGAACTTGGTAAAGTCGCCCAGGCCGACAAAGTCGATCGCCTCGTCCACCAGCGCGCGGCGGCGCTTGCGGTCGTTGACGTAGAGACTGCAGAAATAGTCGATGTTCTCGCGCACGGTGAGCTCGTCGAACACCGCCACCTGCTGCGGCACCACACCGATGCGGCGCTTGAGATCGTAGCGGGCGGGCGTCATGCGCTCGCCGAACAGCTCGATGGTGCCCTTGTCGTAGGCGAGCAGCTGCAGGATGCAGTTGATGGACGTGGTCTTGCCCGAGCCGTTGGGGCCCAGCAGGCCAAAGATCTCGCCGGGGGCGATACTCAGGTTAAAGTGGTCGAGCGCAATAAGGTCGTCGTAGCGCTTAACGAGGTTTTCGACGTGGACGATGTCTGTCATGAGGCGGCCCTTCTGTTGCTTGTGGCCCGGTATGATTGCATCATCGCAGGAGCTGACGGCGCGCACCAGTGAGCTTTGTCACGAGTGCGGGGCGGTCGCGTAGCCTGCTGACGCGACCGCCCCGCCGCGTGGGAGGAATGTCACGCTTGCTTTGAGTGGCGCCTCCCCCGTGCGCGGCATCGCGTACAATACCCGTATGAACAGGCTATTCGACAAATCGATCGTGCTGGCGTGCTGCATCGCAGCCGCCACGGGCCTTGCTGTGGATGCTCGCCTGGTCGCGGCGTTTTGCCTTGGCGTTGTCATCGCCGCGCTGGCCGAGGTCGCGCAGGGAGAACGCGCCCGTCGCGCCAGCGAGGCCGGCAGCTACGCCTACGTCATCGCGGCTGTCTTCGTGCCGCCGTTTGTGCCGTTCGCACCTCTCGCCCTCTATGACATCGCGCGACGCGTGCGCCGTGAACGCATCTGGCCCGCGCTGGCAATTGGCTCCGTGTTTGCCTGCGCACTTGCCACGGACCTTCGCTGCGGCGCGCTCACCACCCGAACGCTGTTGCTAACCGCCATCCTTTCGGTCGCCGCCACGTTGCTGTCGCTGCGCACCGCGCAGCTGGAGCGCGAACAGGAACGCATGCGTCGCACCCGCGACAAGCTGCAAGAACGCGCCCTGGCACTCGAGGCACGCAACCGCGACCTCGCCGACCGCCAGGACTACGAAGTCGAGCTCGCGACGCTCGCCGAACGCGCCCGCATCGCGCGCGAGATCCACGATAACGTGGGCCACCAGCTCACGCGCGCTTCGCTTCAAACCGAAGCCCTGCGCGTGGTCCATGCCAACGAGCCCGGCGTTGCCGCCGATTTCGCCGACGTCAAATACACCGTTGACGAGGCGCTCCGGCTCGTGCGCGCCAGCGTCCACGCGCTCAACGACAACGCCGTCGACCTTTCCGTGCAGCTCGAACGCATTGTTGAAGGCGCGCGCTCGGACGGCGGTCCGCGGATTGAGCTTGAAGTTATGACCGAACATGCGCCCGCAAACGTCGCGAACTGCTTTGCGGCGGTCCTGCGCGAGGCGCTCTCCAACACCATGCGCCACGCTTGCGCCCATGCTGTCACTGTACGTTGCATGGAGCATCCGTCGTTTTACCAGCTCATCGTTACCGACGATGGCGCGGGCGGGGTTCAAGCAAGCGGCCACGGCGCCGCGGAGGGCATGGGGCTCGTCTCCATGCGCGAGCGCGTCGAGGCGCTTGGCGGAACCTTCACCGCCGGCCTGCGCGCCGGCGCCCCCGGCTGGCGCGTGTTTGCCACCGTCCCCAAACAGCAAGGAGATGACGCCCGATGAGGCTCATAGTTGTCGACGACGACCGCTTGGTAGTCGATTCGCTCAAGATTATCCTGGGCGCCCAGCCGCAGATCGAAGTGGTGGGCACCGGAGCCGACGGCAACGACGCGGTGGCACTCTACGCCGAGCACGCGCCCGATATCGCGCTGCTCGACATTCAGATGCCGGGGCGCGACGGGCTTTCGGCGGCGCGCGAAATCCTTGAGCACGACCCCGCGGCACGCGTGGTGTTTCTGACGACATTCTCGGATGACGAGTACATTGTATCGGCGCTCAAGCTGGGCGCCCGCGGTTACCTGATCAAGACCGATGTCGCCGCCATTCCGCCAGCGTTGGCGCAGGTCATGGATGGCAAACGCGTGCTCGAGGGCAAGGCGATCGAAGATGTTGACTTTGACGGGATGGGCGACAAGACGGGCACGCCCCGCCGGCCCGCAGCCTTTGCCAGCCTGACCGACCGCGAGTTCGAAGTCGCCGAGCTCATCGCCCGCGGCCTCGATAACAAGGAGATCGCTGCCACCGCCTATATGGGCGAAGGCACCGTGCGCAACCACATTAGCTCGATCCTAGCCAAAATGGGCCTGCGCAACCGCACGCAGATCGCCATCGCCTACCTGCGAGGGTAATTACCCAACAACCGACCACCCCGGCAAAGTAAAATGGCTGCCACCGATTTAATGCCATTTCAAAACTATGCCGGATTACTACGATGAATCGCCCGCCTTCGACCACGGCAAATTGCGCGCTTACAAAACCGCAGGTAGAACGCTTGCATTATTTAGAAAAATGCAGTCATGGTCGGGAATGTCGAATTCATCGTAGTAAACCGGCATAGTTTTGTTCGGGCGGCCCTGCACGAGTGCCTCCGCAAGCCTCGCGGGACCAAAATGATCCATTTTCCTCCACCCGCGGAAACCGGCTGACAGCGCCCGCCACGAAATCGGCCCATCTACTACGTTTGACTCAATATCCCCGACCATACCCGCTTTTCATGAAAAATCGCAGGCGTTCTACCTGCGGTTTTTATTTCGCATTACTTGCCATGGTTGAGGGTAGCGGCTTAAACGTAGTAGATGGGCCCATTTCATGGCAGACGGGTCATTTTCGGGCTGGACGGGTCGCGTGGCGGCCCGCACACGCGTTCACGCGCGGGGCCGGTGGGGCAATTTTGCCCCACCGGCCCCGTTTTCGCGCTATTCCGGCTTGGTTTCTACCGTGGGAGTCTTATCCGCCGCAACCGGAGTACGGGCGGCATCCATAGTCAGGCAGTGCTTGGGGCAGCTCTCGATGCACTCGCCGCACACCACGCAGGCATACGGGTCGATCGACCACGTTCCGCCCTTGCGATCGACCGCGAGCGCGCCCGCCGGGCAGCGGCGCGCGCACATGCCGCAACAAATACACACGTCCATGTCATTGACGATATGCCCGCGTAAGCGCTCGGGCGCCGTCAGCTCCTCCTGCGGGTAGCACACCGTTACCGGCTGCTTGACCATAGAGCCCAAGGCCGTCTTGGCAAATGTCAGTAAACTCATGCCGCGCCTACCTTTCCGTGCAGCTAATGCAGGGGTCGATGGTCAGGATAATCATGGGCACGTTGGCGATAAGCACGCCCTGCAGCGCATGCGTCAAACCCGCCAGGTTTTGCGACGTCGGCGTGCGCACGCGGAAACGGTCCAGATTCTTGGTGCCGTTGCCGCGCACATAGTAATACGCCTCGCCGCGCGGCTGCTCAATCACAACCTCGCCGCGCGCGCCGTCGGTCGGCGTAAGCTTGGTGCGCCCACCGATACCGTCGTGCGGAATCTTGTCCACAAGCTCCTTGATAATGTCCATGGCCTGCGTGACCTCGGCGCAACGCACCTGGCAGCGGGCATAGCAGTCGCCGTCGGTAGCGACAATCGGCTCAAACGCAGCCAGGTCCGCATAGGCGCCGTCGCCAAACATGCGCACGTCGTAATCCACGCCCGAGGCGCGCCCAAACGGACCGACCATCGACAGCCCCAGCGCGTCCTTCTTGCTGATCACGCCCACGCCATGCAAGCGCTCGCCGCAGCTGTCGTCATCCAAAAACGTATGCACCAGGGCCTCGTAATCGGGGCGCATGGCATCGAGCGTCTGGACAATGCCCGCCAGCTCGGAGTCCTCAATGTCGTGCTTAAGGCCGCCGATCTCGTTGATCGACAGAATCACGCGGCCGCCGCACGTGCTCTCGAAGATCTTGAGAATCTGCTCGCGCAGCGTCCACGAACGATAGAACAGCGCCTCGAAACCAAAGGCATCGGCGAGCAGGCCCAGCCACAGCAGGTGCGAGTGAATGCGCGAAAGCTCGTGCAGAATGGTGCGGATATACTGCACGCGGCCGGGCACCTCGATGTCGAGCATGCGCTCGCAGGCGCTGGCATAGCCGTAGCTGTGGCCCACGGCGCAGATGCCGCAGATGCGCTCGGCGATGTAGCCAAACTGGTGCATATCGCGCTTTTCGGTGAGCTTCTCGAGTCCGCGGTGCACAAAGCCGATCTGCGGAATTGCCTCGAGAACGCGGTCGTCCTCGATCACTAGGTCCAGATGAAGCGGCTCGGGCAGCACCGGGTGTTGCGGGCCAAACGGAATAACGGAGCGATGTGCCATGGACCTTACGCCTCCTTTTTCTGCTTGTCGCGGGCGACTTTGGCGGCAAGCGCCGCGCGGACCTTGGCCGCTTTCTCGGGATCCATGGCGGCGAGCTTTGCCTCCATCTCGGCAGCCTTGAGCGCGGCCTTGGCGGCAGCCTCATCGTGCTGAGCATCGGAGCCGGCAGCCGCAGCGGGCTGAGCAACGACATCGCCCGCGGCACCGCCAGCGCCCTCCCCCGCAGCCGCGGCGGCCTTCTCGGCCGCGGCCTTGCGCGCCTTGGCCTCGGCAGCCGCGCGGACCTTCATGGCCTTCTCGCGCGCGGCCTTCACCTCGGGCGTGATAACGCTCATGGGCTCGGCAGTCGAAACCTGGTAGAAAAAGCCCTTAAAGTCGATCTGCATATCGGTAATGGCAAGACCAAACAGGTCGTGGGCCTCATTTTCAAATGGGAACACCGCGGGGTAATACGAGCTGATGGACGGAATCTCCTGGTACTGGTCGATGCCCTCAACCACCAGATTCTCGATCGCATAGCTGCCGTCCTGCGCAATATGTTCCTGAGCAGCGTGAACGTTGATAAACGTATAGACCAAGCGATACGAGCCGTCGTCGACGTTGCGCTCGGTGTGCATTTGCACAAAGCGCGCGCCGACGCCCTTGAGCGCCTGGACATGCGACAGGAGCTCGTCGATCCCAACGGTGGTATAGATAGCCTTTTGCATTACTCGGCCTCCTTTGCAGCGGCGGGTGTCCCAGCAGGTGCGTCGCCAGCGGCGGGCGCGTCGCCGGCCTCAGCCGCGGCCACAAACCCGTCCTCGCCCAGCTCAACGCCACCGTCCCAGGTGGCGGCGCCGCCCACGGTGAGCGGATCGCCGCCGGCGCGCATCACGGCCTCCTTCTGGTCCAAGATGCCGCACGCCTCCACGATGGCATCGATCACCGTCTCGGGGCGAATGGCGCACCCGGGCGCGTACACGTCCACGGGAATCGCGCGGTCCACGCCGCCGATCACGTTGTAGGCATCGCGGAACACGCCGCCCGAGCACCCGCAGATGCCGCACGCCACCACGCACTTGGGCTCGAGCATCTGGTTGTAAATCTGACGCACGACGGGCAGGTTCTGGGCATTGACCGACCCCGTCACCAAAAAGATGTCCGCATGCTTGGGATTGCCGGTGTTGACCACGCCAAAGCGCTCCGCATCGAACAGTGGGGTAAGCGAGGCCAGCACCTCGATATCGCATCCGTTGCAGCTCGAGCCGTCGTAATGAATAACCCACGGTGAGCGCGACATTTTATGATCCATGGATGCCGCCTCCTAAATAAACACGTCGACGAGGATGGGCATAAGGTTGAGCAGGCCAAACACCAGCGCCACGCCCCAGCCGAGCTTAAAGCAGCTGCGCCAGGTGCTGCGTGCGAAGGTGTTATCGATCAGCACCTCGACAAAGTACGTCGCGGCCATAACGACCAGGGCGACCACCCAGCTCACCGGGTTATCCCAAACAAAGAACATGCCCACCCACATCAAAAACAGCACGATCTCACACCAGTGCATAAGGGTCATCTTGGCCAGCGTGCCGCCGCTCATCTCGGTGGCGACGCCCTGGACGATCTCCTGATGCGCGTGATGCGAGTACGAAAGGTCAAACGGCGACTTGCGCAGCTTGATGGTAAGCACCGCGAGCAACGCGAGGAAAATGGGCGCGCTGTACACGATGATGGGGGCCGACTGCCCCGTCACGGCGATGGAATCAAAGCTGTCGGTGGCAAGGTACAGGCCAACGCTCATCAGCAGAACGGCGGGCTCGTAACTCATAACCTGCAGCAGCTCACGATCGGCGCCAACCTGGGCAAACGGGCTTTGCGTCGAGGCGGACGCCAACACCACAAAGATCGCGGCGAGCGTCACCATAAAAGCGCACAGCAGTGTGTTGGAGCCCGACACAAAGATGCCGCCGCCCACCACGGTAAAGATGAGCGCGCACGCCATATAGGTGTCGTCCATGGTGTTTACGCTGGCGGGGGCCTTGCGCAGCAGCTTGGCAACGTCGTAGAAGGGCTGCAGCAAGCGCGGGCCCACGCGGCCCTGCATGCGAGCCGAAAGCTTACGGTCAAGGCCGTCGATCAGGCCACCAACCAAAGGCGCCAGCAAGGCAAACGCCACGGTGCCAATTAATATGCCCACGACACCCGAGCCTTCGAAATACTTGCCGCGCAGCACCGAGGGCGCACTCATGGCAAGTCGCTCGGGCCCAATCCACGCGCAACACAGCAGCGCAAACAAGATAATGCTGCAGCACACGACGCTACCCGCGGGGCCAATACGCTTCTCGCCAAGGGCGTCCTCCGAGTACCAATTGCGCTTTTCGGCCTTTAGCTCGTGCCCCATCGAGCCGCGGAAATGGCGGTAATTGTCGGTTCCCACGCCCGAAAGATATACGTTTACGTGCGGTTTATTGCTCACGCGGAATGAAGTCAGCAGCACCACGGCGATGAACGCCACGATAACCACCATCAGATACATGGCATCCTTGCCGATAACGTACGGCACGCGGCCAAACACCATGGCCAAGTAAGGCGACACCAGACCGCTCGAGATAACCGGGAATGCCACGCAGCACAGAATCAGCAGCGCGGCGATGGTGTTGAGGGCCATCCATTCGGTCTTATGGACATTGACCTCAACGTTTTGAGCCGTGGGGTCGACGCCCGAAAGCTTGGCAAGCCACTTGCCCCAGAAGAAGAACGTCGCGGCCGAGCCAAAGGCCAGCACCATGATCATGAGCACGTTGCCGGTCTGCGCAAACGCCACCAGGGCGCCCCACTTGGACACGAGCATGCCAAACGGCGCCACAAACATGCCCATGATGCCCAGCATCATCAGGCGCGTCAGGTGCGGCATGCGGCTGAACATACCGTCCATGTCCTCGATATTGCGGCTGCCGATATGATGCTCGGCGGTGCCCACGCACAGGAACAGCAGCGACTTTGCCACCGTATGGAACAGGATCAGGAAGATCGCGGCCCACACGGCCTCTGGCGCGCCGACACCCAGGCAGGCGCTGATAAGGCCCAAGTTGGAAATGGTGGAGTACGCAAGCACGCGTTTGGCGTTGCTCTGCGAGATGGCCATGAGGGCAGCGAGCAAAAACGTGATGGCGCCCACGCTCGTGACCATAAAGCCGGTCACGGGATAGATGGCATAGAGCGGGCTCAGCTTGACCATCAGGAACACGCCGGCTTTGACCATGGTGGACGAGTGCAGCAGGGCGCTCGTGGGCGTGGGGGCAACCATGGCACCCAACAGCCAAGTGTGGAACGGCATCTGTGCGGCCTTGGTGAGCGCGGCAAGCGACAGCAACAGGACCGGCATCACCAGCAGCGCGGATTGCGCGGTTCCGGCGCCGGAAAGCTCGATCATGCCCGAAATGGTCAGCGACATGCCGTTAACGTGCAAGAACATAAGGCCCACCAAAAACGCGATACCGCCCAGCATGTTGAGGATGATCTGGGTGAAGGCGTTCTTGATGGCCTCGGGCGTGCGCGTGTAGCCAATCATGAGGAACGAGCACACGGTGGTGATTTCCCAGCCACAGAACAGCCACTCAAGGTTGTCGCTTGTCACGATGACGAACATGGCCGAGAGGAACAGGAACATAAGCGCCAGGAACTGCGGGCGACGGTCGGGCGCGGTCTGCCCGTGCAGCGCTGCCTCGTGCTCGTCGTGGGCCTGGAAGTCCTTCATGTAGCCCAGGGCATACACGCAGATTAGGCTGCCGACAATGCCGACGGCAAGCACCATGATCACACTCATGTAATCCAGGTAGAGCGGCGTGGCGGTGACAACCTCGGCCGCGGGCAGCGTCATGGCAGCGAAGGCAACCGAACCCACCAGCTGCACCACGCCGAGCACCGTGGTGAGCGTGCTCTTATATTTACGCGCGTTGTACAGGATGACGGCGCACAGGATCACGTCGATGACGGAGCTGATGATCGAGAGCACACGCGAGGTGCCGGGGGCAACCTCGAAGCCCTGCGGGCCCGTGCCAAAAAACATGACGGCGACTACAACCGTCACCGCCATAATGATGCCAGAGCCTACAAGCCCTACCGCATCGCGGGCGCGGTCACCGCGCGCGAGCAGCATGCCCAGCGCCGGTACCAGCGGAAACAGGGTAAGGAAATACAGTAGCGTCATACCATCACTCCCCCATGCAAAAACGCTGCAATTGTTTAACGTTATAGCTCAGTTGAGGAGTAGCGGCGGCGGGTTTTCGGTCAACTGGGGAATTTTAGGCGTACGGGGTAACGAGTCTGTCCGCTTTGGAGCAGAGAGGCGACGCTCCCCCTATCGCGGCGGCGGGCGCACGGGCCACTGCGCGCGGTTTATTAACCACTTTGGAGGATGTTCCAGTAGGCTCACGACGGTCCAAAAAGTTGGCGCGGCAAGAAAAATGCGCCCCTGTGGGCGCACCATCCCGTTCGCTATTCCGCCTTTTTAACGCGCGGCTTGCGACCGCGCGGCTTATCAACCAGCGCGGACTCACCGCTCTCGCGATACTGGCGGCACCAAGCCTTGACCGAAGACTCGCTGGGAATCTTGTGCTTGATCATGGCCTCGCGAACTGTTAAGCCGTTTTCCAAGCGGTCCTTGACCACGGCGAGCTTAACTTCGTACGAATAGGTGTGATGATGCGAACCGGCGTTGAGAACGGCGTCGGCACCGCCTACGGCATACGCGCGGGCCCACTGACGAGCCGTGGCCTGGGGAATGCCAAGCTCCGCGGCGAGGGCGCGATGACCGACCCCCTCTTGGAGGATCTCGACGGCGCGCTGCCTAACCTCGGGCGCATGCGTGCGAGTCCTAGTTGCTTCCGACATACCTGCCACTTCTTAGCCTTAACCGTTAATCTGCTTTCTTACGTGCAAGTTAGATAGTAGCATTTTACTGTTTGCTCAAAGCAGTTAATTAAAATAGACGCGGTGTTATCTGGGCATTTGGCACCAATTTACGACATTTCTTTATCGATTATTTACGCTGGTAGCTGGCTCGCAGCTAATCGTCATTCGCTTGTCAACAAAATTGACATCTCTTTATGTCCTTTGGCATAGAGGATATAGTTATTAACCCCTCCCCCAATAATTTTGAGCAATCGGCAAGGCAGTAGACGTCCTTACTCCTCATGATTACCGCGCATTGCCATCCACCGGAGCAAAACAAAAAGGGCGGGGCCTGCTGCGCTTGCAGGCCCCGCACCGGTTGACACCCGACGGGACGTAGCCGGGCGAGGCGGATCCGTGCTACCGCCCCGCCTGGCCGCGATGTTCAACTACAGCTCGTTGGCCGCGTGATACGCCGTGCGGATGGCGCTCGCAATGTCGGCGGTGCGCTCGCCCGAGCAGTCGCCCACGCAGGTCACGGGCACCGTCACGCCATCCAGGTCAAACGCGTTGGCCTTGGAGCCCACGGCCATCACCACGTAATCGCAGGCGATCTTCACCGGCTCCTCGGGGCCGTCCTCGGTGGTGTGCACGGCCTCCACGCCCTCGTCGGTAACGGCGGTCAGGCGGGTCTTAACGTGCTGTTCCACGTTGTGGGCGGCGAAGTCGCTCATGATCAGCGGCAGAATGGTCTCGGACTCGCCCGCGGCAATCTTGTCGAGCATCTCGACGATCGCCACCTCGCAGCCGTGCTGCAGCAGGTACTCGGCAGTCTCGGTGCCCACCAGGCCACCGCCAATGACGGCGACGCGCCCGCTGAGCTCCACCTTGCCGGCCAGCACGTCCCAGCTCGAGACGACCTTGTCCGAGTCGGCACCCGGAACGGGGATGACCACGTCGTGTGCGCCCACGGCCACAATCGCGGCGTCGGCGGCGTTGAGATCCTCGGCCGTAGCGGCATGGTTGAGCTCGACCTTCACGCCCAGGCCGGGCAGAATCTTCTCGTAGTACTCGACCGAGCGCATGATCTCGTCCTTGCGCGGAGGCGCGGCTGCCAGCACAATCTGGCCGCCCAAGTGATCGCTCGCCTCATAGACGGTCACGTCGTAGCCGCGCTTGGCCGCCACGCGCGCGGCCTCCAAGCCGGCAATACCGCCGCCCACCACGGCGACCTTCTTGTCGCCCTCGCCCGGCTTGATGGCGATGGTCGCCTCGTCGCCGTTCTCGGCATTGAGCACGCACGAGATGTACTTGCGGTTTTGAATCGCGTCGACGCAGCCCTTGTTGCAATTGAGGCACTCGCGAATGGGCTCACCCGTGGCGGCCTTCAGCGCAATGTCGGGGTCGCACATGAGCGAGCGGCCATAGGCGATAATGTCGGCCGCGCCGTCCTCAAGAATCTTCTCGCCGGCCTCGACCGAAACAACACGGCCGACAGTGGCCACCGGCACGGAGACCAGGGCCTTGACGCGCTCGGCCACGGGCAGCGTCCAGTTGTAGGGCATGGCGCCCATGGGCGGAATGGTGTCGCCCATGTTGCCGGTATGGTTGGCCTGTGCAACCTGGATCATGTCGATGCCGGCGCCCTCGAGCAGCTTGGCAAACTCGCAGGCCTCATCGGGCTGCAGGCCGCCCTTGCCGCGCGGCGTGCCGTCGGGGTTCTCCATGATCACGGGGAGCTTGTACTCCACCATCAGCTGCGGCGCGGCTTCCTTAATGGCGGCGACGACCTCGAGCGCATAGCGAACGCGGTTCTCGAACGAACCGCCGTACTCGTCGGTACGCTTGTTGAGGATGGCCGAACATAGCGAACCCACCAAGCGGTCGCCGTGGACCTCGATGGCGTCAATGCCGGCCTGCTGCGCGCGGGCGGCCGAGGCGGCGATGGCCTCCTTGATCTGGGTGAGCTGCTCTACGCTCGCCTCGTTCACAAAGTGCTGCATATCGTGGTGCAACTTGGCGTAGGCCTGCTTGCGGATCTCGTTGGACTCGGCCATCTTGGCGGCAAAGGTCTCCTCGTCGCCGGCGGCCTTGGCCTCCTGCGCGGCCTTGGCGGCGGCCATGGAACCCATGACCATGCGGCCGACGCCGGGCACGTCGTACTCGGGGTGGAACAGCTGCAGCGCGACCTTGGCGCCGTGCTTGTGAACGGCGTCGGCCAGCGCCTTAAACGTGGGGATCTGGGCGTCGGTCGCCAACTTGGGCGTGGGGCTTGCGGTCATAACGGGAGCAACGTCGCCAATAACGATGTAGCTCACGCCGCCACGGGCCAGACGCTCGTAAAAGGCCAGGCTGCGCTCGCCGATGGAGCCGTCGCGCTCCTCATAGCCGGTGGTTAGCGGCGGGAACATAATGCGGTTTTTGAGCTCAAGGGGGCCAACCGTAATGGGCTGGAGCAGCTTGGATGCGGGTGCGGTCATGGACATTCCTCTCTTGTAGGCGCGGCGGCGATGTTGCCGCGTAGTTGTTTAGAGGATATGGCATGGGAGCACAGTGGCGCAACGGAAATCGGCAGACAGCAGGTAGCGGCAGGTGGATGGGGCGGGGCGGCCCGTCGGTTTGTCTCAATCCGTAACAGTTAGGCCCACTTTTGGCCTCCACCTGTTACAGATCGAGACAAACCAACCCGGCCCGCTAGAACATCTAAATCTGTAACAGCTACTCGGCAAAATCCATCCCTCGTGTTACAGAATTAGATAAACGGGGGCCGGCTGCCGAAAAATCTCGTTCTGTAACATCTATCGGCCAAAAACGGCCCCACGTGTTACAGATCAAGACATTCCCCTCGGCCCATCCTCAACAATCTCAATCCGTAACATCTAGGCCCGCTTTTGACCCCTACCCGTTACAGATTGAGATTTTGTTTGAGATTTGCCGAGGGACTATATCCACGCGTCATCGAAGCCACTGCGACAGAAGTGCGACATTACTGCGACAGAGGTGCGACATTACTGCGACAGAGGTGCGAAATAGATCGACCACCTTACCTTATCGTGTAGAACTGTTTTGGGTCGTTATGGGATGAGCCGTGCCATTCGAGCAGCCCGTCTTCCTCAATTAACTTACCAAGCACCCGGCTTGCTGTGCGGCGATTTCTCCCGATGTGCGCTGCAAGCTCCCTTGCTGTCACCCTTCCGTTCGCAAAGGCCAACCTGACGGCGGCGAGCTCATACTCCCCCAATGAGGCGATCACCTCCGGTGATACCTTGTCCTCGAGAGCCTCGCTTCTCCTTACGGTTCTGGCAACGATATTGTTCTCAAGCGTTAGCTGAACCCTTGCCCCATCAGGTTCCGTGTAGACCGGATCATTGAGCAGAGAGTTTTGCATCTCGGTATAAATGCGCTTGACGCCCTCGTTTAGCTCCCGAACCCAACCAAATTCAACCAGCGTGCGCGCGATGCGTGGGTTGCGCGAGTAACGAGTGGTCCTCATGTTGTCGAGCGTCACGATATTGGGAAGCGCGCCTGGACTGATGATTTCCAAACGGTCGTCGAACATCGAGACCCGGATGTAGTCGCCGCGGAACGAGTAGTCGCGATGTGTCACCGCGTTGACCAAGCCCTCGAACCAGGCGAACTCAGGATACTCAGGCACGGTCTGGAATTTCCCGTCGGGCCCCAGGAACTGAAATTCGCGGAGCATGCTCGAGATGAGTTCGTAGGCGTCTTGGATCACCTTAGGCAGCGGCCCACAGAAGCTTCGTTCTTTCGTGATGTTGAGACGCTCGCCCGTCTCCATTTTGACGCCGTCGTAGCGCAGGACACGGACTCGCGCCTGTGGCATCATCGCGGACGGATCCAGCGCGAATAGCAGGGCTCCAGCAACGGTCAGCTTTCCGTCACGCATAAAACGACGACTTCTAAGGACCTGCTCGTCGGAAACTTCGGTTCCAAGAATCCCTTTGTAGCGATCAAGCACTTCATGGTCCACGTCATCTAGGGAGGAATCCTCAACAAGCTCGTCCTCGAAGATTCTCTGCCCCTTATCGTACTCGAGGGCAAATACCTGTTCGCGGCTGAGCCTCACGCTCTTGTCGTCCTGCCGCAAGAAAACCTCGCCGTCGCTCACGCGAGCAACAGAGTGGTTGGTCGAGGCATCGATGTCCAAAACGAGAACGAAGTCCTCCTCGCCCGAAGAATTGACCACGGGGATTCGGTCTTTGCGGACAATAGGGGTTGGCGTGCAAGTCGTGAGCGCAGCGCGCTCGAATTTCTCAATGTCGCGCGCGCCGTTACGCTTGAAGCCCGTTACCTCACCATTATCCTCGATACCGATAACGAGCTTGCCTCCCGCCGAGTTGGCGAATGCACTAATATGCTTCGCAATCTCCTTGTCATCCTTGCGGGCGCTCTTTCGATCGAAGTACTGATTCTCCCTGAGAGTGGAAAATAGAATCACATCGTTTGTCGCAATGGGTTGCTGCATTGCCGCCTCCTTACATGGCTCCATAAAGAAGTGTAAGTCAAAGGCATCGTATAGACGGCCCCTACATAGCGGCCCCTTTATTGTTTTTAAGACGTCACTGTTTCTAGTTAAGGATCGTTAAGGGTCGTCGCAGCTCCTTCCAATTGGAGTCTATCAATCGACAAGTCAATCCATCCGGCCCGTGATTATCGATAGCCCGTCCGCCTCACATAATAAAAAGAGTCAAGATTCACTCATAAAGGAGAGCAACAACAAAATCTCAATCTGTAACAACAACTCGGCAAAATCCGTCCCTCGTGTTACAGATTTAGACAAACGGGACCCAACCCACCGGTATATCTCGATCTGTAACACCTGGCCGCCCAAATCGGGTCTAGATGTTACAGATCGAGATTTTGTTTGAGATGTTGGGAATTGGGCTGAGAGAACAGTCCCGGAATAACAAAAAAGCTCGCCGGCTAGGCCGACGAGCTGCAAGTTCTTGGTCGCGGGGGCAGGATTTGAACCTACGACCTCCGGGTTATGAGCCCGGCGAGCTACCAGACTGCTCCACCCCGCAATGTCTGGGCGCCTCATGTGCGCAAGAAAGAATATTACGTGGGAGTTCGGTAAACGGCAAGGAAAATCTCGTAGAGCATAATTCCTTCATATTTAAAACCCCTCAGCCCATATCGCCGTGAACGAATCGCAGCCGAGCGCCGCCGACGGCACGTATACAATGGTGCGCGTCCTTTTACGCCGACACCGGGAGTAGACATGCTGCTCGCTATCGATATGGGAAACACGCAGACGGCCATGGGCCTGTTTGACGGAGACGAGCTGGTGCAGTCGTGGCGCATGCCCACCGACCGCTCCTATACCGCCGACGAGATCCACGTGCGCCTGATGGGCTTCTTTAAGATGTACGACCTTTCGCTCGATGCGGTCGATGCGATCGCCTTTGCCGGCGTGGTTCCGCAGCTCTCACGTGAGTGGCACGCCGTGGCCGACCGCATCGCGGCGGACGCCATCGTCATCGGGCCGCAGACGGCCGCCGTGACCAAGCTGCGCGCGGCGCGCCCCCAGGCCGTAGGTGCCGACCGCGTCGCCAACGCCGTTGCGGCCGAGACTTTCTACGGCGCGCCGGCAATCGTGGTGGACTTTGGCACCGCGACCAATATCGACGTCATCGATGAGGACGGCTATTACATTGGTGGGGCGATCGCGCCGGGCATCCGCATCTCCATGGACGCGCTTGCCGCCCGAGCCGCCAAGCTCGCCAGCGTGCCGCTCGAGGCGCCCGAGCACGCCATCGGTCGCGACACCGAAGAGTGCATCAAGGTCGGCGCCGTGATGGGCGCCGCCGCCATGGCCGAGGGCCTGGTCACGCGCATGAAGCGCGAGCTGGGCCGCGAGGATGCCACCGTTATCGCCACGGGCGGTCTCGCCGGCATTGTCGCCGATTCGACCGATGCCTTCGACGTGGTCGACGGGCAACTCACCATCAAGGGCATCTGCGAAATCTACCGCCGCATGCAGGAGCTGGGGTAGGACAGGGGCTTAAGTCGAGCATGCCCGATGCCACAGCCCCCGCAAACGTTCGCCAAGCCTATTCCTCAAAACTGAATTATTTTCAATTATGAGGAATAGCGGCTCCTCGAATACACCCAGCACAGCGATATCGTGCATGTTTCCTATTCCTCAAAAACGAAAATTTTTCAGTTTTGAAGAATAGGGCGCTGGCAACCCATTCCCCAGATAGGCGAAACCCTCCCCAGCACAGGCCGAAGAGGGCTTCGTTGTCATCGCTATCTTTGAGCGCGGGCACCTCGCGTTACAGTCCGCGAATCCGTACGGCCTCGGGCGGAAACTCCTGCTCGCCGGCATCGGTCTTGATGGTCGCGCGACCCCAGATGTCCAGGCCCGCAAACACACCGACCGCAAGCGGCAAACCGTTGGGCGACACCGCCGCAACCTGACGACCCAGCAGCGGCACCATATCGAAGTACTCACCCAGCACCGGAGCCAGCGGGCCGGCAGCGCCCTGTGGTGTGTTGGCGGCAACCGCCCAGGTGTCCACGCGGGTCAGCACGGCGGTGGCCAATGCCTCGACCAGCACCTCGTCGGCCATATCCACGCCAAGCTCGCCCAGCGCCGCACGTTCAATATCAACCGTCACCGCGGCAAACATGCCCGCAGCACCGGCACCGCCGTTCACGGCAACACGCGCGAGCGACGCCTCAAACGCAGGCGCACCGCACACGATATCGCTCGGCCACTGGATACCCACTTTACCGGCAAGGCCCAACCCCGGCATCGAAGCCGTGCCCACGAGCGCGTCCATCATGCCCATCGCGGCCACAAACGGCAGGCCGTGGAAGGCGTGCATGTTCACATCGGGGCGCACAACCAGCGAAAACGTCAGCGAAGCATCGCCCACGCTCCACGCGCACCAGCCCGCGGACACGCCCTCGCGGCCCGCGTCACGCGCCGCGTCGAGCTCGGTGCCAGCGGCAACAGCATTCATCTCGATCATCTACATACGCCCCAATTCACCCACGATATGGCCCACGCGGTCCTCGGGCTCCTTGACCTCGACGCCGTTGTAGCGGAAGAACCGCGCCGGGTCGTGCATCAGGTCCTCAAGCGGCACCAGCACAAAGTCGCGCTCGCCGATCAGTGGATGCGGCAGGCGCAGCTTTTTGCCGCCGTGGGTCTCGCCGTCCATCCACAGCAGGTCCAGGTCGATGGTGCGCGGACCGTTGGCCTTGGCCTTTTTGGAGCGGTCGCGGCCCAGCTCGGCCTCGATCCTCATAAGCTCGTCGAGCAGCACCAACGGCGCCAGCTCGGTCTTGATCTCGATGACGGCGTTGGCAAACGCGTCCTGGCGCGTCTCGTAAGCCGGCTCGCTCTCGTAGATGCGCGAGCAGTTGGACACGCAGGTGAGCGGGATCTCGGCGATCATGTCGCGTGCGGCGCGGATGTTGTCGCAACGATGCCCCAGGTTGGAGCCCACGGCCACAAACGCACGGCGCGGCTGCGGTTTGGCTACAGCCCAGTAACCGTTCAGGAACTGCGCAAAGCCGGTAACGTCGTGCACGCGCACGACGTTGGCACCGGCCTGGATAGCGCCCAGGCACACGCCAAACGTAGCGGCATCGCGCTCGGCGGCCTCGGTCACGCCCGAGACGGCGCCCACAAAGCGCTTGCGCGATACGGCGCACATGAGCGGATAGCCCAGTGACGCCATCTTGGCAGTCTCGCGCTGGATGACGATGTCCTCGTTGGCCGTCTTGCCAAAGCCCGGACCGGGATCGATGCAGATGCGGTCGCGCGACACGCCGGCGTGGATGAGCGCACGGGCCTGGTCGGACAGAAAGCCCATGACGCGGCGCATGATGGGCGCCGAATCGGGCAGGGTGAAGCGGCGGAGCTGCGAGGTGGGCACGTAGGCTTCCTCGCGGCGGGCGCTGCGGCGCATCATGGCCGCCAGGTGATCATTGGGCTCCGGCGCGGTTTCGGTAGCCGCGGGCGTGGCCTCGGGCGCAGCGGTATCGGCGGCAGGCGCGGCCTGCTCGGCGCCCGGCGTCTCCTGCCCCAGTTCGTCCGTAGGCTCGGACGCGGGCTCCGGATCGCCAAACGGCAACGAGGGCTGCACCACGCCGCCCGGAAGCTTGGCCTCCGGCTTAGGCTCGCCCAGCAACTTGCCGCGACGGCGGCGAGCCGGCTTCTCAGCCTCACGCGCGGCCTCGGCAGCCGCCTCGCGCGCCTTCTCGGCAACAAACGCCGCAGCCGAGGTATCGAGCTGCACCGTTGCGTGCGTGCGTGCGGGCGCGGCGACCTCGCCGGCATGCATCACGATGACGCCGCAGGTGCTCGTCTTAACAAACTCGACCATCTTGGGGTCGGTGAAGCCCGTCACGTCGTTGACGATCGAGGCGCCGCAACGCACGGCCGCCTTGGCAACCGCCACGTGGCGCGTGTCGATCGAGACGATGGCGCCCTCTTTGGCCAGCGCGCGCACCACGGGCAGCACGCGGCGAGCCTCCTCGTCGGGGTTGACCGGGGTAAAGCCAGGGCGCGTGGACTCGCCGCCTACGTCGATGATGTCGGCGCCGGCGTCGAGCATCGCCAGGCCATACTCGATGGCGGCATCCGGGTCGAAGTGCTCCCCGCCGTCGCTAAACGAATCGGGCGTCACGTTGAGGACGCCCATGATGCGCGGACGGTCAAAGCTGAGCTCGTACTTTCCGCACCGCCATGTCTTGCTGTCGTTCGCCATGAACATCCTCCTAAAATGCCCACGCCGCCGAGCTTGGGGAGCTGGCGGCGGGGTCGCTTTGCACTCAGTCTTTCTATTGTATCCGCGCACACGGGCTAGAACGCAAACGCGGCCGCGATGTCGCAAGAAATCAGCAGGTCGGCATTTGCATCCTGATCGGTAGGCGCCAAATTGCATATGGCCAGCGTATCGCCGGTAAAGTATCGCGTAAGGCCTGCCGCCGGATACACCACGAGCGAGGTTCCGCCCACGACAAGGGCATCGGCCGCGGCGATGGCGGCAACGGCACCGGTCAACACATGCTCGTCGAGCGGCTCTTCGTAGAGCACCACATCGGGCTTGATGCGACCACCGCACGCGGGGCACACGGGCACGCCCGCGGCGTCCTCGTGCTCGCGCGAGCAAATCCACTCGGCGCTATAGACCGCGCCGCACGACTGGCAAATGTTGCGATGGACCGATCCGTGCAGCTCGAACACGCGCTGCGAGCCCGCCATCTGATGCAAGCCGTCGATGTTTTGCGTCACCACGGCATCAAGCTTGCCGGCGCGCTCCAGCTCGGCCAGCTTGGTGTGACAGCGGTTGGGCTTAGCGTTAAGCGCGATCATCTTGGTGCGGTAAAAGTCGAAGAACTCCGCCGGATGTGTCTCGTAAAAGCTGTACGAGAGCATGGTCTCGGGCGGATAGGCAAACTGCTGGTGATACAGGCCGTCCACGCTGCGGAAATCGGGGATGCCGCTTGCCGTGGAAACACCAGCGCCACCAAAGAACACCATGCGCTTGTGGGTATTGAACAGCTCCGCCAGCGCGGCGGAGGCTTGCTTGGGATCTGTTATCGCTTGCGTCATGTTTGTCCTCCGTCCATGTTGGTCGGGCAGCGTCGGGCGACATCCCGGCATGCGGCCTTTGAGTCAGCACGCGCGGAGCCCACCCCGCCCCTGTTGCGCTAATCTTAAGCCTGCAAACCCCGTCGAAAGGACACCATGCCTCAGACTTACACTTTCGCCTCGTGGAACGTCAACGGCCTGCGCGCCGTGCTCAAAAAGGACCCAAGCTTTATCCAGATCGCGCAAGAACTCGACGTCGATATCCTGGCGCTGCAGGAGACCAAGCTGCAGGAGGGCCAGGTCGATATCGACCTGCCCGGCTATCACCAAACTTGGAGCTACGCCGAGCGTAAAGGTTATTCGGGCACTGCGGTCTTTAGCCGCCAGGAACCGCTGCGCGTGCTGCGCGCCGACGCACTGCTACCCTACGCTAGCGAGGGCGATGAGGCCGAGCTCGTCGCCCAGGCCGCAACCGAGGGCCGCGTCTGCGCGCTCGAGTTCGACAAGTTTTGGTTTGTCGACGTCTATACGCCCAACGCCCAAAATGAGCTCGCGCGCATCGATGTACGCATGGCCTGGGACGATGCCTATCGTGGCTTTTTGAGCGCACTAGAGCGCGAGACCGGCAAGCCCGTGGTGACCTGCGGCGACTTTAACGTGGCACACGAGGAGATCGATCTTAAGAACCCCAAGTCCAACCGCGGCAACGCAGGCTTTTCGGACGAGGAGCGCGGCAAGTTTACCGAGCTGCTCAACGCCGGCTTTACCGATACCTGGCGCGCGGCAAACCCCGACGTCGAGGGCGTCTACAGCTGGTGGAGCTATCGCTTTAATGCCCGCAAGAACAACGCCGGCTGGCGCATCGACTACTTCCTGGTAAGCGACGCAATCACCGACAACGTACGCGACACCGGCATCCGCAGCGACATCTTTGGCAGCGACCACTGCCCCGTCACCCTCACGCTAGAGCTCTAGCCCCAACTGATCCTCTGGGGACGGAGGAAAACGGATCATTTTGGGCCTCGTGAGGGTATCCGCGTGACCCATCCGCCACGAAACACGCCCATCTACTACGTTTAAGCCACCACCCTCAACCACAGCGAACAACGCAAAAAGAAAACCGCAGGTAGAAAGCCTACGGTTTTTCATAAAACACGGTTGTGGTTGGGGGTGTCGGGCCAAACGTAGTAGATAGACCGATTTCGTGGCGGGCGGGTTCAGCTGATTCCCTGGGAACGTCTGGAGGCGAAAGAAAACGGATCAATTTGGCTCTCCGAGGGCCACGATGCCCGTCGTATCAGCCGGCTATTTCAAAACTATGCCGGTTTACGGGGCTGAATCGCGAACCCCCAACCATACGCAATTCCGAAATAATAAAACCGCAGGTAAACGGCTTGCCCTATTTCAAAAATAGCCGGCATGGTCTGCTTGTGCCAATCTGGCCCCGTAAACCGGCATAGTTTTAAAATGGCACTTCGGCAGTATTGATTCCCGCCCCGGCGCAACCAGCCCTACAGTCCGTACTTCACGACAACTCGGTTGATGCGGCGACACCAAGGCTTGTACAGGGCGACCAAAAACACGCAGGTCGCAAGGCCGTGCGTGATATCGAACGGTACGGCGGTGGCAAGACGCGCCATGGCACCCGCCCACGTGAGCGGTTGAACAAATCCGATAATGTCGTAGGCGTTGATCACAACGCCGTACAGCAAACCCGAAGCAAAGCCGTAGGTCAGCAGCGCCGGCATACGCACGGTGCCATCGGCGCGATCAAAAGCGCCGGCATGCGCCAGCGCACCGCCAACGTATCCCACGAGCCCCCAGGCATACATCTGCCACGGCGTCCACATACCCTGTCCAAAAAAGAAATTGCTGGTCAGCGCTGCCAACGCGCCAACCATAAAACCATTGCGGCGACCAAGCGTCGCCCCCGCGATAATGGCGATGGCGCTCACCGGTTTAAAGTCGGGAATGGGGCCAAACAAGATGCGCCCCGCCGCGGCCAACGCCGCCAACACCAGCGTGGGCATAATCTGGCGCAGGCCCGGGCGCGACGCCTCGTAACCCGCAAAGAACAGCGCAAGCACCAGCGCCACCACGACAAGCATGGCAAGCGCCGCCTGCTCAATACCTGCCAGCAACGCTGCAGCCATCACCGCAGGAACCGCCAGCAGCAGCGGGATTTCCATATGTTGCAAGACGCGCGACAACGGCAGCCCCCATCAAACGAATGTCCGTTTATGGTAGCACGGGCAAAATGGGGCCGACCAATCCCCCGGCCGGCCTTGGCTGCCAGTCGATCAGGCTTTCGCCACGCGACCGGTCTTGGCGCTATTCGCCCGTAACTTTAGCGGCAATGGCCGCGACAAAGGGATCAAACAGCAAGCCGCCCACAACGACAAAGGCCCATCCGCCCACCACGAGGCGAACCCAACGCGAGAAAAACGGCACACCGTCGATAACGCCAACGCCTGACTGAAACGCGACTTCAAATAGCCCGATAATGCAGAAGAGCAGAGTAGCGCCCACAACGGTTCCGCAAATCCGTGCGCCCGGAGTGTTCCGATCAAAACCAAAAAACTCAACGCACGTCTCAATTGCTTTGCCAAAGAGCGGCAAAAAACCCACGAACTGTGCAATACCGATGGCCAGAATAAGCTGCCCCCAGAAACCAGTAAGTCCCTGAAAATCTAAGCCAGGCTTTCCCTCAACAATAGGCAGAAATGAACACATGAATAGAGGATTAACGATGCCGTTGAGAATGGTCACAGCGGTACTCTTTTTTAGTGTCAAGTAGACCAACTCCTTTTGCCCTTGTCGGCCAGGCCCAAAGGGCGAAAACAGGTGTTACATAAGTGAATCGGGAGACGGCAGGAATGGAGACGCCAGCGCCGTCGCGCCAAACAAAACAGCGCACCCAAATAGAAGCGTTTCATAGCTCTCGCCAATGCAGAAGGAGAGGGCCACGGGAATCAAAAACGTAAGCCCCAGCGAAACGGTGCTCACCACGCCACCGGCGCTTCCCGCAAGCCCCTCGCGCACCTCGGGCAACATGTAGGGTAGCGACTGAACGACCGGACCGGCGACGGCAGTCGAAACGCCAATCGCAAACATGAGCCCGACAGAAGGCTGAGAGACAAAAGCCTCTCCGGCCCACATAAGGGCACTCCCCGCCATTGCGGCGATGGCCATAAACACGCGATAGTCGCCAAATTGCGCTCGCGCGTAGGAACCGGCCACGCTGCCGACAATCGACCCAAGCGTCACGAAAGAAGCAAGAAGCCCGGCGACCTGAGGTTCGATTGAAGCCTCAAGCGCTGAAACAAGATAGCCCGAGTACGCCGTAGCCGATGCAAGGGCGACTCCAAGCAGTATCGCCACGAGCCAAACCATCGGCATCTTGATTACCGTCGCAAACGCACTTGCCGACGACGAAGCAGGCTCCGCACCCTGAACGCCAAGGCCATCTGCAGCCTGCAGAACATCTGCCGATGGCGCAACCAGCAGCCACAGCAATCCAAACACGGCAAATAAAACGGCAGCAAGGGCATATGCTCGTCCGGGCGTTGCAAAGAGAGGAGAGGTTGCAAGCGAGCAGGCGATTCCGCCCGACCCCGCAGCGTAGAACCATCCCATGGCCCTATCGGTTTCTCCGCCAAAAGCGGAACCAAGCACTTTTAGAACGATGGCATTCACGACGCATGGTGCCGCGCCCAGAAGCATGGTCGCCGTGAACAGCGTCGCAAACGATGTGCACTCCGCGCGAGCAGCCGCTGCAATTGCAGAAATCGCCGATGCGATGAATACGAGCACCTTCACGCCATATCGATCGGCGCAAACGCCGACAGGCATGCCGAATACAACGGCAGGAACAAACGGGGCAAACAGGACGGCTGAAAACTCGGCCGAGGTCAGATGCAGGTCCGACACAACCAGATGTGCCAATCCCGACACCTGATACTGCGCGTAGTTCGCAGCAAACACGATGCCGCACACCACAAACAGCAGGGCATATTTTTCGACCGTCCCTTTGCTCACGTTCATCACCCTATCTATGCTTCATCCTTGCGATAGACGACGCGTCCGTTAAAGATCGTCGTCTCGACTTCGAGATCGCGAAGCGCCATCGGGTTCATTTCAAACGGATTGCCCGACAGGATGACGATATCGGCAAGCTTGCCGGCGGCAAGGCTGCCCAAACGGCGCTCAAAGCCCTCGACATATGCTGAGCCGAGCGTGTGCGCTTGCAGCGTCTCGCCGAGCGTCAGGGCATTCTCGCGGAAGTATCCCTCCGCCGGGTGCCCGTCAAACTCGCTACGCGTCACCGCAGCATACACGGTATCGATAGGATCGATTGACATCACCGCAGGCCAGTCAGTACCAAGCCCTAAGTGGATTCCGCCATCGGCCTCTTCCCTATAGCGCCACATGTGGCTCATGCGCTCTTCGCCAAGAGACTCCTCGTACACGCCCTGCCCAAGGCCTCCGATGGGATGCTGCGGCTGAATCGCAGCATTAATGCCCAGGCGCTTCATGCGAGCAATATCCTCGAGCTTCAGGTTATCTGTATGCTCGATAGCAAAACGCGCCCCCTTGTTGCCGCACACCTCCTCGGCACGCTCGACGGCATCGATAATCATCGTGGCCGATGCGTCGCCGATAGCATGGATACGAACATCGAAGCCATTCTTGCTGGCCTCGAGCATCATGCGGTCAAGCGTCTCCTGGTTGCATGCTGGTTCGCCGCGAAAGTCCTTCCCCGTAGGAGCGTTAAGATACGGCTCATGCATGTAGGCCGTGTACGCCTCGGGACAGCCGTCCAAAATGTACTTGAGGCCTGCCATTCGGACGCGCTCGCCGTGATGACGCACACGCAGGGCCTGCGACTCTGACATCGGAGCGTCGAGCGCAGAATAGTAGCTAATACGCAGCGTACTCAGGTCCTCGCTCGCCAGACGGTCATAGATGTCGTACACGCCGGGCGTAGTCACGCCCAAAGGATACATATCACCAATCGAAGTTATGCCGAGCTTGTTGAACTTGCGCATCGACTTGAGCAACGACGCATCAAGGTCCGGCTTATTGAGCACAACATCGAGCAAGATGTTCGTCGCCTGGGGCTCGGATAAAAAGCCATTCGGCTCGCCGTTGTCAAAGTGGCGAATAAGACCACCTTCAGGCGTCGGTGTATTGCGATCAATACCAACCGCCCTAAGCGCGGCGGTATTGCACCACACCACGTGCATCGAAAAATCCGAAAGCACGATTGGGCGGTCGATATCGAGTGCATCGAGGCTGCGGCAATCAGGGTCAATCGGGTTTTCCCATGCAGGCGAATACCAACCCTGGCCGTAAATCCACGGATTGTCAGGGTGTTCGGCAGCAAACTTTGCCACAGCATCCACGCAAGCCTGCTCACTCGGCAGGAACATCAGATCGCAACAGAAGTCTTCATCCTTCTGGATTGAACCAAGCGCAAAATGCATGTGTGAATCGTTGAATCCGGGCATGACCAGTTTGTTGCCGGCGTCAATAACCTCAGTATCGGGACCGATAAACGGCTGCACCTTGTCGGGAGAGCCCACGGCCACAATCTCGCTGCCGCGAACTGCAACGCACCCAGCGCGAGGCTCAAGTTCCTCGGCCGTAAACAGCGCCGTCGTCTTAAGGACGATATCGGCAGGGACTACCGCCTCCATGGCTACTCACTGTCCTTAGCGACGGCGGCCTGCATGGCCTTGCGACCGAGCTCGGGCAGGAAGAAAACCGGAACCACGGAAAGCAGGAAGCAGAGGCTCTCGAGACCCATGTTCATAGTGTAATCGGCACCGGCAATGGCGGAGATACCGATAGGCAGGAAATAGCTCATGAGCAGGGAGATGGTACCCACGATACCGCCAGCGGAACCAGCATACTTATCACCAATCTCGGGAAGGAGAACAGGCATGGACTGCATAATCGGGCCGTTGATGGCGGTAAAGAAGCCATTGATGACCAAAATCGTCCACAGAAGGAAGCCGACCGGGGTGTACCACGTCACGAACATCGATATGGCACCGATGAGAGTAGTGACGATGAGGAAACCCTTGAACTTCCCAAGCTTATCGCAGAACGCAGGCCCAACGATGCAGCCGAAAAAGCTGCCGACGGTAACAATTGCGGCCATGAAACCAGCAGTGGCGACGTCTATGCCCTTGCCAAGCTGAAGCGCCTGAGGCAGGAAACCGGCATAGGCAGTGGTAGAGGCAAGTCCAAAACCGACGCCGATGGAGATTAGCCACACGCCAGGACTCTTGATAGCAACCTTGAGGTAGTCGAGCACGGGCTCGGGCTCGGGGAGCGATTGCCCCTCGGGCACATCTCGGTCAAGCACGATCCAAAGAACCCAGGAGATGGTCATGACGACAGCAGCGACCATATAAGAGTTAAAGACGCTGCCGAACAAGCCAGCACAGATCTGAGCGACAACGATGGCAACGCACGAAGCCGCGTGGAACAAGCCCATGGCGAAACCAGTCTGTTCACGGAACCAGGTGCCGAGCACCTTGATGAGGTTGGCGTTGAGTGCCGAAATTCCCATGCCAATCAGGAACATCGATGCCATCTGCATCGTGAACGAATCGAGCGTAAAGCAGCGGAGAAAACCGCCGGCAACCGAAATTGCGGTGCAAACCGTGACAACTTTCTTAGAACCGATACGGTCACCAAGGGCACCCAGCGGAATTGAGAAGAAAACGGCGGTAAGCATAGGAACGAGGAACAGCATCGAAAAGCCGACGGTATCGATATTGAGCATAGGCATGACCTCGACGGCGAGTGCTGAGACCTGGTACTGCATGTAGTTAGCCATAAAGCACAGCAAGCAAACGACTGAAACAATCGCCCAACGCCATGAAGGAAGCTTCTCTTCCATGATGACTCCTTTAATAAGTCGGAATAATCAAACAGCTTGGAGAACCGGGCCCTGGCTCTTAGGTATTCATATTTTGCGATTGGCCCCTCACCGAAACCATTCGGCTAACGGCTTATCATCATTCGAAAAAAGGAGTAGTATCTCTACGCAAATTAACTAAAATGCCAGCTAAACCACTACGCAATCTCATCGGAGGTCATCTTGAGCTTTTTGTCCGATTCTGAATGGCTCTGCTTAAACGATCTCGTGCTTTCGATTAATTCCATCGACAGCGACCGCGAGTTTCGCTCGACCGTCCTCAAAAAGCTGCGTTTTCTCATCCCCTACGAGTCGGCTGCATTTTTCCTGAGCGACCTTTCCAGGGATCTCGTATCCACCCCGCAAGAATGGAAAACGCGCGTCTTTCTTGACCCTCTTGGCATCGATGTCCCCGCTGGGATGCTCGAGCTCTACACCGAAAAGTACTGGCAGCAGGACATGATCGTCGCCCACCGCAATCTTACGCGCTCGACGGTGCTGCGCGAGTCCGATCAGCTCAGCCCTGGCGATATCGACAGCAGTTATATGAAGGATTATCTTGGCGGCCGCCACGTCGTCAACGTCAGTTTCTTTAATGACGAGGGCTTTTTGGGATCGCTCAATCTTAATCGCAAGAAAGAAGAGGGCGACTTTAGCGATCGCGAAGTTCAAATCCTTGAGCTCATCGAACCACACCTCACGAACCGACTATCAAAATGGCGTGTACGCGCCGACCGCAGCTCGTCTGAAATCGTATTTGCTCACGACTACGACGTCTCAGCGCGCGAAATCGATGTGTGTCGTTGCGTGTTATCGGGCATGGACAACGCGGCCATCGCCGAAGAGCTCTCCATCAGCACTGGCACCGTTAAAAAGCATCTGGAGAACATCTTTCGAAAAACACAGGTCAACAGCCGCGTTGGGCTCATGGCGCTCCTTCAGCAGTACACGGCGCTCAAGCAGTAAGACCGTTCTCGCCCGCGAACCCGCTCACGCCCTATAAAACACGTTGTCGGCAAAGAAGTCGGTCGGCGGCTCCATGCAGGCGATCTCGCCATCAAACATCATGGAAATGTCATCGGCAACCTGCTCGGCAAAGTCCAGGTCGTGCGTCGCCATGACGACGGTGCCGCCAGCCTGCGCATGGTCGCGCAGGGCGCGGGCGATGATGCGGCGGCTGGCCAGGTCCAAACCCTTGGTGGGCTCATCGAGTAATAGCAGTTCGGGGCCGATTAGCAGCAGTTTTGCCAATGCAAGCAGTTGACGCTGCCCGCCCGAAAGATCGTAGGGGTGGCGCGTCTCCAGGCCGTCCAATCCCAGTTGCGCCGCACGCTCCCGCGCCAAGTTCTCGTCATATCCGCAGGTCGAGGCCCATTCCATCAGCTCGTCGCGCACCGTCTCGGCAACCAGCAGGGCCTTGGGGTTCTGCGGCAGCAGCGCAGCCGAAGCCGCCCCACGCACCATGCGACCACGCTGCAACTTGACCGTTTTGGCCAGCACCGAGAGCATCGTCGACTTGCCGCAGCCGTTTCCGCCCACAATCGCATGCACCGCGCCAGTCGAAAACGCCACATCGAGTCCGCGCAGCACCCAGCCGGACGCTCGATCGTAGCGAAACCAGCTCCCTGCCAGGGTGGTAGCCGACCCAGCGTACATTTTTGGGAATATTCTGCATCCACCGGCGCGCGATGACGCCCCCGAGTCGTCCTGCGGCAGGATTTGCGCCTCAAATTTAGCCGATTTGTCCGTTTTCGGTCCCTTTTTCGCACCCGCAACGTCCGCGTGCGGGTCTAAAGAGCCCTGCCGGCCACCAGCGATGCTGAAAATTCCGTTTTTTGCACGCCGCGAGCCACCCCACCCTGGCACCTCGCCAGAAAACAGCTCTTCGCGATGCCCCAAGGAGGCAATGTCGGCCACCTCGCGCACGCGGCCGCCCTCAATCCGATACGCGCACGTCGCATATTCGAGCATCGGGCGCGGCTGGTGCGTTGCCACAACAACCGTGCAACCCAGCTCGCGGTTCACGCGAAACAGCGCGTGCAGAAAATTTTTCTCGGCAACAGGATCGAGCTGGGACGTGGGCTCGTCGAGCAGCAGCACGCGCGGGCGCAAGGCCAGCACGGCCGCCAACGACAGCAGCTGCTTGCGTCCGCCCGAAAGTGTATCGGTATCGCGGTGGAGCCAATCCTCCAGCCCAAAGAAATAGCTGGTCTCGGCTACGCGACGGCGCATCTCGTCGCGCGACATACCCAGATTTTCCAGGCCAAACGCCATCTCGTGCCACACGGTTTCGCACACGATCTGGTTCTCGGGATCCTGGAACACATAGCCCACGCGCTCCGCCGATGCCCGCACGTCCATGTCGGCAACGTTCTCGCCCAGCACGCGCGCATCGCCAGTACGCTCGCCCGCCGGAGCGATCTCGGGCTTGAGCAGCGACAGCAGCGTCGACTTACCCGATCCGGTACCGCCAACAAGCAGCGCAAATGCACCTTGGGGAACAGACCAGTCGAGCCCCTCGAGCACCGCAGCATCGGCCCCGGGGTAGGCAAAGCTCAGGCTCCGCACCTCAATCGCCGGCATATCCGGGTCGCACGCCGCGCCCGACACCGGGCCACTATCCAACCGAGCCATCAGCCGAACCTCTTCTCGTCAATCGCATGCGGCACGCAGGGCAGCACCATCCAGGCAGCGCACACGACATAGCCCAGCCACGGCGCGGGCACCGAAAGCTGCGGGTAAAACGAATACTGCGTTGTCGCGGTCCATGCCACCGCCACCGCGGCGGCACCAAACACCGCAAGTCCAACCAGCGCGGCAGCGTCGCCGCGCCCCAGCCGATACCGCGCATACGTCGTACGACGCGTCGCGGCACCCCACCCGCGCGAGCGCATCGCGTCCGCGCGCTCCAGCGAATCTTCCATGCCCCAGCCCATCAACACGCTCGACGCCCGCAGGCGCGAGCGTACGGGGTCGGCCAGCGCGCGGCCCGGCACATCAATCGCATCCTGCACCGCCAGCACCGTACGACCGCGGCGCAAAAACTGCGGGATAAGCCTCATGCACATCGAGATCATGAGCGCAATCACCGGTGCGGCATTACCCAGCAGCGCGAGCACCTTGTCGTATTCGAGCATCGACGCCGCAGCCTCAAACCACAGCACGCTCGCCACAAACAGCCCGCCCATACACAGGCCGTATACCATGCTCTCCAAATACACTGCGCGCATGCCGATGCGGAACAACTCCGTCGAGCCCGAGGCGCTAAACAGCGGATTCACCAGCGCAATGATCAAAATCACCGGCAGCTGCCAGCGAAACGCGTTCAGTGTGCGAGCAGCCCCGCGCGTCGCAAAGCCGTATGCCAGCCCGCCTGCGAGCGACAGCGCGATCAGCACCGGTTGCATCGAGAACATGGTGAGCCCCAGCGTTAGCGTCATGTAGAGCGCAGGCACCGCCGGGTGCGACATCGAGAATGCCGCGACGGGCTCGGCGCCCAAACCCTCTCGCATGTTGTTCATAGGCATCCCCGCTCTCCCGCCAAATCACCGACGCCGAAGCACTGCCGGCACCGCTCGTAACCAGCGCAACCGCCGCGCCGGAACCACAAACCCAGCCGCCGCGGCCCAAACGTTACGCGCTCATCATATGCCTGCGGTATCATATTGCGCCGTGTATCGTTTCCAAACACACGTCTCTATAACGTAACAGGAGATCACATGGACGCAACCGCAATTATCCTCGCTGCCGGCGAGGGCACCCGCATGAAGTCGAACCACTGCAAGGTTTCGCACAAGATCCTGGGTAAGCCCATGGTCCAGTGGATCGTCGACGCCACCATCAAGGCCGGCTGCAGCCGCGTCGTGGTCGTCATCGGCAGCCACGCCGACGAGATGCGCGCCCTTATCGACGGCGCCTACGCCAACAGCGCCACCAAGGTCGAGTGCGTCGAGCAGACCGAGCGTCTGGGCACCGGTCACGCCGTGAAGGTCGCACTCGAGGCCTGTGGCATCACGCAAGGCCCCGTCGTGGTGCTCAACGGCGACCTGCCGCTCATCACCGCCGACACCGTCGCCAAGTTCGCGCAAACCGTCGCCACCGGCGAGCTCGCCTGCACCGTCATGACCATGACCCCGCCCGATCCCTTTGGCTACGGCCGCATCAAGCTGGGCGCCGACGGCCAGATTGAGCGCATCATCGAGCAGAAGGACTGCACGCCCGAGCAGGCCGCCACGCTGCTGGAGTGCAACGCCGGCTGCTACGCCTTTGACGGCGCGCAGCTCGCCGCCCACATTAACGAGATCGGCAACGACAACGCGCAATCCGAGTACTACCTGCCCGACATGCTCGAGATCCTCAAGGGTCACGGCCAGGCAGTCTCCATCTTCCACTGCGACGACTACCGCGACGGTCTGGGCGTCAACAGCCGCATCCAGCTCGCACAGCTCACCGCCATCGCGCGCGACCGCATCAACGAGCACTGGATGGCCGAGGGCGTCACGTTCATCGACCCCACGCAGGCTTGGATCGGCCCCGACGCCACCATCGGCCGCGACACCGTCGTGTGGCCGCAGACGCACCTGATCGGCCACGTCACCGTGGGCGAGGAGTGCCAGCTCGGCCCCAACAGCCGCCTCACCGACACCACCGTCGGCAGCGGATGCATCATCGATGAAACCATCGCCATCGAGGCCGTCATCGAGAACGGCGTCGACTGCGGCCCGCGCGCCTACCTGCGCCCGGGCACCCACATGCTCGACGGATCCAAGGCCGGCACGCACGTGGAGATCAAGAAGTCCACGATCGGCGAGGGCTCCAAAGTTCCGCACCTGTCCTACATCGGCGACACCACCATGGGCTCCGGCGTCAACGTGGGCGCGGGCTCCATCACCTGCAACTACGACGGCGTCCACAAGCACAAGACCGTCATCGGCAAGGATGCCTTCATCGGTTCCGACACCATGATGGTCGCGCCCGCCCAGATTGGCGACGGTGCACTCGTGGCCGCCGGCTCCGTCATCACCGAGCCGGTCCCGGCCGACGCACTCGGTCTGGGCCGCGCCCGCCAGGTAAATATTGAGGGCTGGGCCGCCGATTATCGCCGCCGTCTGCACGAGGACGACGAGGTATAACGTTTTATCAAGCACAAAAGGAGCTGTTCCATGGGGACGGCTCCTTTTTTCTATCGTGACCTGCGCGACCGGATGAGTGGTCGGTTCGTGTCCGTTGACGGTAAAGACGTTATCAGGACCCGATAAACCCCGCCGCGCGGTTACAATGCAACAAGGCATCTATATGGCATTCGATATAAAGGAGAAGGGTAATGCCGATTAATGATCCCGAGAAGTCGGAGAATATGCGCAAGTCCATCCGCGTGTATTCCGGTTCCTCCAACCGTCCCCTCGCTCAGAAGATCGCTGAGTACCTTGGGGTCGAGCTTTCGGGCCTTACGCTAAAGCAGTTCGCCAATGGTGAGATTTACGCCCGCTACGACGAGACTGTCCGCGGCGCCGACGTCTTCCTGATTCAGTCCGTGGCCGGCGGCAACGTCAACGACATGCTCATGGAGCTGCTCATCGCCACCGACGCTGCCAAGCGTGCATCCGCCCGCTCCATCACAGCCGTTATCACCCACTACGGCTATGCCCGCCAGGACCGCAAGGCCGGCCCGCGCGAGCCCATCACCGCCCGCCTCGTCGCCAACCTGCTCGAGCGCGCCGGCGTCGACCGCATCATCACCCTCGACCTGCACCAGGGTCAGATCCAGGGCTTCTTTGATATCCCGGTCAACCACCTGTCCGCACTGCCGCTGTTTGGCCAGTACTACAACGCCATGAACTTCGACACCGACAACCTGGTTGTCGTCTCCCCCGACGTGGGTCGTGCCAAGGCCGCCAAGAAGCTGTCCGACATGCTCGGCTGCGACCTGGCCATCGCCCACAAGGGCCGTCCGCGCCACAACGCCGCCGAGGTCATGGGCATCATCGGTGACATCAAGGGCAAGACCTGCATCATCAACGACGACATGATCGACACCGCTGGCACCCTGTGCGCCAACGTCAAGGAGCTCAAGGCTATGGGCGCCGGCGACATCTACGTGTGCGCCACCCACGGCATCTTCTCCGGCCCGGCCATCGAGCGCCTGAACGACGCCCCCATCGTCGAGTGCGTCGTCACCGACGCCATCCCCGTCGAGGTCGGTGGCAAGATCAAGACCATCTCGGTCGCCGAGGAGTTCGCCCAGGCTATCTCCGCCGTTTACCACGAGGAGCCCGTCTCCACGCTCGTCGGCGGCGACTTCGCGCTGTAGTCGCTTGACCCTCGCATCTCACCGGAAGCCCGGTAGGCCTGCGGGGTTATCACGCCGACGTCCTCGCCGCTTCGCGGCTGCGGGATGTCGGCTTAGATAACCCCTCCCGGCCTACCGGGCTTCCTGCTGTCTCGGGGCAGCTGTTTTCTGAAATGACTTTGCCGTACCCTTTCCTCGCCTTCGGCGGGCGTGGTAGCCTTTGTCGTTGATTGAACTATTTGTTTAACGGAAGGATAAATATGGCAGCTGCACAGCCGCTTAAGATTCGCATGGTTGCCGGACTTGGCAACCCGGGCGAGGAATATGCCGAAACCCGCCACAACGCCGGCTTTAAGGCGATTGACGAGCTGGCCCGTCAGGCCGGCGTCACGTACTGGAAAAACCAGGCCGGCGCCGAGGTCGCGCTCATCAACATCAACGATCCCGAGGAAGAGGGCGGTAAGCGCCAGATTGTACTGGTCAAGCCGCAGTCGTACATGAACACCTCGGGCGGCCCCATCTCCAAGCTCTGCCGCGAGTACAAGATCAAGGCCGAGGAGCTGCTCGTCATCCACGACGAGCTCGATATTCCCGCCGGCAACGTGCGCGTCAAGGTGGGCGGAGGCCATGCCGGTCACAACGGCCTGCGCTCCATCATCGACAAGATGGGCAGCCGCGACTTTAGCCGTATCCGCACCGGCATCGGCAACCCTCCCGGCAAGATGGCCGTGGCCGACTACGTGCTCAAGCAGCTGCGTGCCCGCGAGGCCGAGGATTTCCAGGACACCTGCGCCCGCGCGGCCGACGCCGCGGGCCTCGCCATCGTGCACGGCGTGATCTATGCCCGCGACCACGTCAACGGCGCCGCCTCCGCCAACGGCAAGCACTAAAACCTACCGTTTAGGGACAGGTTTATTTTGGCAGGTTTTATCTGCAGAAACGCCCCGGTGGCCGCATCGCAATAAACCCCGCGCTGCCATACACGCATAACACCCCAAAGGGGGCCGGCCTCATCACAACCCGAGACCGGCCCCCTTTGCCGTTTTGCCTGATAAAACCGACCAAAATAAACCTATCCCTATTTGGTAGGTCGAAGTGGATAAACCCTTTTCCCAACCGCCGAAGATACACGTAAACGGCATGTCCATGAGGGTATAATTTGCACCGTATGTCTGCACAACGCCTGTGCGCGTACGGTTTTATTCGGGCTACCGTCCATTTCCGTGGAGGCACGGTTCGGCAGCCCTAACAAGAGAGGGGTTCTATGTATAAGATCCTGGAGAAGACGCAGTTCTCGGAGAAGGTGTTCAAGTTCCGCATCGAGGCGCCTGCAATCGCCAAGCATGCGCACGCTGGACAGTTCCTCATGGTCCGCGCCAACGAGACGGGCGAGCGCGTCCCGTTTACCCTGGCCGGCTGGAACGGTGACGAGGGCTGGGTCGAGTTCATCTTCATGGTGATCGGCAAGACCACCGAGATGCTGTCCACCTACGAGGCCGGCGAGTCGCTGCGCGACGTCGTGGGCCCGCTGGGCGTTCCCACCGAGATGGCCGAGGGCCCCTGCGCCGTCATTGGCGGCGGCGTCGGCCTGGCAATTGCCTTCCCGGTCGCCAAGCACCTGGTCGAGACCGGTCACGAGGTGCACGCCATCATGGGCGCCCGCACCAAGGACCTCCTGCTCATGGAGGACCAGTTCCGCGAGCTCCTCGACGAGGACCACATCCACATCACCACCGATGACGGTTCCTACGGCGAGCAGGGCGTTGTCACCGCTCCGCTGGAGCGCCTGCTGCAGGACAAGGCCGTGAGCCAGGTCTTCTGCGTCGGCCCCGTTCCGATGATGAAGTTCTCGACCCTCACCGCCCAGAAGTACGACACCCCCATCACCGCGTCCCTCAACCCCATCATGGTTGACGGCACCGGCATGTGCGGCTGCTGCCGCGTCGAGGTGGGCGGCGTGACCAAGTTCGCTTGCGTCGACGGCCCCGACTTCGATGCCACCCTGGTCGACTGGGATGACCTTCGTGCCCGCCAGGCCGCTTACCGTTCCGAAGAGGGCGAGTCCCTCAAGGCCTATGAGGAAAAGAGCTGCGCATGCCACTAGTTAACGGTCGTTTCGTTGCCGATATGAAGTCGCCCCGCACCCCCGATAACGAGGAGCCGGCTGCCGAGCGCGCCTGCGACTTCCGCCCCGTCGACAAGGGCTTCACCGAAGAGATGGCGCTGGCCGAGGCCGAGCGCTGCCTCAACTGCAAGAAGCCGTTCTGTGTTGAGGGCTGCCCCGTCAACATCAACATTCCCCGCTTTATCGAGCAGATCCGCGCGAAGGACTTCGGCGGCGCTCTCGATACCATTCGCGAGGACTCCATGCTTCCCGCCATCTGCGGCCGCGTCTGCCCGCAGGAGAACCAGTGCGAGGGCAAGTGCATCCGTGGCAAGAAGTCCGAGCCCGTGGCCATCGGCCAGCTCGAGCGCTTCCTGGGTGACCGCCCCGAGCTCGCCTCCACGCCCAAGATGGCCCCCAAGAACGGCAAGAAGGTCGCTGTCGTCGGCTCCGGCCCGTCCGGCATCACCTGCGCCGGCGAGCTCGCCCGTAACGGCTTTGACGTTACCGTCTTTGAGGCCTTCTTCACCGGCGGCGGCGTGCTGGTCTACGGCATCCCCGAGTTCCGTCTGCCCAAGGCGGTCGTCAAACGCGAGATTGACGGCCTGGAGGACATGGGCGTCAAGTTTGAGTACAACTCCGTCGTGGGCAACATGGCCACGGCCGAGGAGCTGTTCGAGCAGGGCTTCGACGCCATCTACGTGGCGACCGGCGCTGGCCTGCCCAAGTTCCTCAACGTCCCCGGCGAGAACCTGCCCAACGTCTTCTTCGCGAACGAGTACCTCACCCGCGTGAACTTGATGAAGGCCAACAAGTTCCCCGAGTACGACACCCCCACCAAGCACGGCAAGAACGTCGTCGTCTTTGGTGGCGGCAACGTGGCTATGGACGCTGTCCGTACCGCCAAGCGCCTGGGCGCCGAGCACGCCATCATCGCTTACCGCCGTACCGAGGACGAGATGCCCTGCCGTCGCGCCGAGCTGCACCACGCCAAGGCCGAGGGCGTCGAGGTTCTGCCGCTCGTCTCCCCGCTCGAGTTTGTCGCTGGCGAGGACGGCTCCGTGTGCGCCGTCAAGGTCCAGAAGATGGAGCTCGGCGAGCCTGACGAGTCCGGCCGTCGTCGCCCGGTGCCCATCGAGGGCGCCATCGAGGAGATTCCCTGCGACGTCGCGATCTCGGCTATCGGCACCAACGCCAACCCCTTCGCTGCCAAAATCGGCGGCAAGATGGAGCTCAACAAGTGGGGCTACATCGTCGCCGACGAGGAGACCGGCCAGACCACCGATCCCCGCATCTGGGCCGGCGGCGACATCGTCACCGGTGCCGCTACGGTCATTCTGGCGATGGGCGCCGGCAAGAAGGCCGCCGCTTCCATCACCAAGAACCTGCTGGGCGAGTAATCACCTGCAGTGCTAGCCACCAAACGGCAAAGTCCCCGTCGAGCACACGCCCGGCGGGGACTTTTTCTATGCCGACCGTCCAAACCACCACGATGGGAACAGGCACCTTTGTGGTGGTTGGGGACTTGCCCGGTCGCTTTATCTCGATCTGTAACACCTGGAGCCCGTTGAGCCTTGTAGTTGTTACAGATCGAGATATTGCGCCAGCCGCCCACGCCGCATCTCAATCTGTAACAGTAAGAGACCAAATATGCCGCCTGGTGTTACAGATCAAGACGTTGGGCTGACGGCCGAACGGTTCATCTAAATCTGTAACAGTTAGAGCCTTTTTCGCTGGCTTGGTGTTACAGATCGAGATTTTGCAAAAGCCGAGGATAGGCACTGCCGCCAAGGCCTTTCCCTCGGCCTAAAACAAAAACCACCACAAAGGTGCCTGTCCCCTTTGTGGTGGTTTTGGTCGGTTAGTCTTCGAGCTGCGCTACTTTGTAGCGGTAGGCAGCGGCTATGACGTCTTTGCAGCCTTCGCGGCCCAGCTTGGCGCGGTTGACGACGATGTCTTTACCGCTCGTCATCTTCCACTTTCCGGCGCTGTAGCGCTTGTAGAACGCCTCGCGCGCCTTCTGCTGCTGCTTGACCAGCTTGGCGCCCTTCTTTTTATTAAGGCCACGCTTCTTGCGTACGATCTCGACGCGGTCCTCAAAGGGTGCGGTCACCAACACGGCAATGTGGTTGGGGTTGTTACGCAGCAGGTAATCGGACAGACGGCCTTCGATAATGCAGCTCTCAGTCTCGCCCAAGTCCAAAATCACCTGGCTCATCTTTTGGAACAACTTGTCCGAGTACGAGCGCGCGTCGTAGCGGTCGGGCAGAAACGCCATGTTCTCCACAGCCAGACGCTCGTCATAGGCGGCCATCTTATCGAGTGACTCGCCCGCACGCAGCGACGCGCGCACCAGCAGCTCGTTGTCGTACAGAGGAATCCCCAACTCGTTGGCGAGGATGCGTCCGATCTCGTGGCCCTCGGCACCAAAGTCGCGCGCAATGGTAATGACCACAGGACTCTTCTTGTTCTCCAGATCGCTCATCGCGATTCCTTTCTAACAAATGAGAAAAGGGCTGTTTATCTCTTATTCCCACGATACCGTACCTGGGTTTTCCTGGTGCCCAAGATTGGCCTGAAAGAGGAGCGACGCGTACTTTGGTACGCGAGCGACGGTTTGAAGGCCAAGGTTGGGTGCCAAGGAAAGCCAGGCTATGCGGCTACGATGCGGCGTTGGTAAGCTCGGACCAGCAGCGAGATACCAAAGTTGAGCACGAAGTACATCGCAAACACCAGGCCGTAGAGCATAAGCACCTGCGACAGGTCGATCGCATGGGCCATCACGACGTTTGCCGTGTACATGAGCTCGGCCACGTTAATGCCCGAAAGATACGAGCTGTCCTTAATGACGGTCGTGCATTGGCTAAACAGCGCCGGAATGATCGTCTTAAACGTCTGCGGCAGAATGATGTAGCGCATAGTGGCAAAGAAGCCAAAGCCCTGGCTCTGCGCTGCCTCAAACTGGCCGCGCGGAATCGAGTTGAGACCGCCGCGCACAATCTCGGCCATAACAGCGCTGGTAAAGAGCGTAAAGGCGATGGTCGAAATCACAATATCCAAACCCTGCACCGTAAAGTAGATAAACAGAATCCACAGCAGGTTCGGCGTGCAGCGGAACAGCTCGATATAGGCGCTCACCAAAATACGGAACGGGCGGGGCGCATAGCTTTTAACAAGCGCCAGCACCGTGCCAAAGATGAGCGAGAAAAAGATCGACAGCGCCGAGATCTCGATGGTTTTAACAAAGCCGCCCCAAATGTAGAGCAGGTTGGTCGCGTTGAAGATTTCCATGCGCTAGGCCTCCTCTACGTTGTCGAGCCCCAGCTCGGCGAGGCTCACGCCGCGCGGACGCTCCTTGGAGCGGCGCTCGAGCCACTGCACCAGCATGGCGAGCGGAAAGCAGATGATGAAGTACATAAGGCAGCAGACGATGTATCCCTGCAGGTAACCGTACAGACTCACAAAGTTGTCGGAACGGTACATAAGGTCGCCGCCGGCCACAAGCGCCAGCACCGACGTGTTCTTGACTAGGTTGAGTGCCTGGTTGCACAGCGGCGGCAGAATGATCTTGAATGTCTGGGGCAGCACGATGTACCAGTACGCCTGCGCACGGGTGAAGCCCTGGCTCTGCGCCGCCTCCATCTGACCGCGCGGAACCGCCTCGATACCGGTGCGGATGACCTCCGAGATGTAGGCCGCGTGATACAGGCCCACGCCCAAGAAGCCCAGCACGAACGGCGCGATGCGCACCGGCTGGTCGGCACCGGTTATGGCCTGCAAAAACTGCGGACCAGCCATGTACATAAAGAGCACCTGCACGGGCAACGGGGTGTTCTGGTAAAACTCCACGTACACGCGGCTGATTGCACGCAGCACGCGCGAACGGGTGGTAGAGAACACACCCAGCAGCGTGCCCAGCACCAGCGACAGCAGCAGACCGGCAACGACCACCTGTAGCGTCACGCCAAAGCCCTCCCAGAAGGGCCCCATGTTTTGAAATGTCGTCGACCAACGGTCGGCGTCAAATAATCCTTCGAGCATTTGATTCCTTCCTTGGACGATGCGCCTATACAAGACCCCAGGTCTTGACCTCTTGGTCGAGCCAGCCGTCGGCCAGACGATCGCAAATCACCTGATCGACCACGGCCGAAAGGTCGCAGCCCTTCTTGGTCGCCACGCCGTAGCCCTGCTCGCCAAACTTGACCTCGGGCTGCAACAGCTCAACGGTCTCGTTCATGTAACCGGCCAGCGTGGAGCGGTCCATGGCAAAGACGTCGATATTGCCGGCGTCGAGGGAACTCTTGATGATGGGATAGCCGCTAAAGGCCCTAAACTCGGGCTTACAGCTAAAGCCGTTGTCCTTGATCATCTGCTCGATCAGGCCCTGCGTGGTGGCACCCTGGCTCACGCCAATGACCTTGCCGTCCAAGTCCTCAATCGAGGTAAAGCCCGAACGCTTCTTGACCATGAGTCCCACGTAGTCGGTGCGGTACGGCGTCGAGAAATCCCAGCTCTTCTTGCGCTCGTCGGTGATGGTGTAGGTCGCCGCGACCACGTCGAGTTGGCCGTTATCGATCAGCGGGCCGCGCGTCTTGGGCGTTACGTCGGTAAACTCGACAAGCTCCTGGGCGCGGGCCTCCTTGTAGCTCACGCCAAAGACGGCAGCGGCGATCTGGTAGCACAAATCGACTTCCATGCCCTCAAAGCGGCCCTTGGCGGTGTCGTAATAGCCATAGCCGGGAACGTCCTTCTTGACGCCGGCATTCAGATGTCCACGCGACTTAATGGCCGCAAGCTTGGACCCCTTGTCGGAGCCCTCGCCGCTGGTGGAGTTGCCGCAACCGGTAAGCGCGGTCCCCGTCAGCGCAAGCATGCCGGCGCCCGCCAGCTGCAAAAAGTGACGGCGCGACACGGCCGCCCTCGTCATATCCGTCATGTCCATCACCGCGCCTAGTGCAGAATCTTGGACAGGAACTCGCGGCAGCGCGGGTTCTCGGGGTTATCGAAGAAGTGCTCGGGCGTGCCCTCCTCCAGAATGCGGCCGTCCTCCATAAAGATGACGCGGTCGGCCACCTGGCGCGCAAAGCCCATCTCGTGCGTCACGCAGATCATGGTGATGTCCTCCTGCGCGAGCTCAATCATAACGTCCAGAACCTCCTGGACCATCTCGGGGTCGAGCGCCGAGGTCGGCTCGTCAAACAGGATGATGGGCTGCTTGGTACACAGGGCGCGGGCGATGGCGATGCGCTGCTGCTGACCACCCGAGAGATTCTGCGGATACTCGCCGGCCTTATGCGCCATGCCGACGCGCTTGAGTGCGGCGATGGCGATCTCGGTCGCCTCCTCCTTGCTCTTCTTTTGCAGCTTGATGGGCGCGAGTGTCAGGTTGCCCAGCACCGTCATGTTGGGATACAGGTTGAACTGCTGGAACACCATGGAACTATACTTGCGAGCCATCTCCAGGTGATTCTTTTTGGTGAGCGGCGTACCGTCGATGATGACTTCGCCCGACGTGGGCTCCTCCAGATAATCGACGCAACGGATGAGTGTCGACTTACCCGAACCGGAAGGCCCGATCATTACGAGCTTCTCGCCGCGCTTGACGGTGAGGTTGATATCTTTGAGCACATGCAGGTCGCCAAAGTACTTGTTGAGATGCTTGATCTCGATCATGTCTGCCATGAATGTCCCTTCCCTGCGTTTACACGAGTTGAACTATTGTACGGAAAGAACCACGTTTCCGCAGCCCACGCTACATCCCCGTAAAGAACCCGCAACCTTCCGCCCACTCATTGGGCACTCATTTAAGTCTGTCCCCAGTGAGCGCCCAACCGTCCTTGTTGAGCATAAGTCAGCGAAAACCCGTACACGCGAGCAAGGTGACGTGAAATGAAAGGGCGCAGACCTTACGGTCGCGCCCTTGAAATTGAACGTCAGATTGCCGCGTGTACGGGTTTGCAGCGTCGAGCCGTTACGCGGTTTGGTAAAACCGCGTAACAAATTACGCGAGTTTGGCACCGACGATCTTTGCCGCGGCAGGCTTGTCGAAGTTGCCGCCGGTGGCCTTACCCAGAGCGCCCATGACCTGGCCCATCTGCTTCTTGGACGTGGCACCCAGCTCGGCGATAACTTGCTCAATCAGAGCCTCGAGCTCCTCGCCCGAAACCTGCGCGGGCAGCAGGCTCTCCAGAATCTTGACCTGCTCGGTCAGGTTGTCGGTACGCTCTTGGTCGGTGCCGGCCTTGATGGACATCTCCAGCGTCTCGCTCGTCTGCTTAATCAGACGCTTGATCATGCTGTTGACGTCTTCCTCGGTCACATCGCGGCGCTCGTTGACCTCGATGTTCTTCACTTCGGCCTTAACCTGGCGAATGATGGACAGGCGAACCTTGTCCTTGGCCTTCATGGCCGCGATCATTTCCTTCTGCAGCTCTTCGTTGGTCATCTGCAAATCCTCCTCAATAGTGCGGGCGGCACTCACACGAGCGCCGCCCCATGATTACTCAGTCGTCGACGAATTGTCGGTCGAACTCTTGGTGACGCCCTTCAGGCTGACGTTGTACGGCACGTCCTTGGGCATGGGGTTAACGGTGATGTCGGCGTCCTTCTTGTACTGCTCAAGCCACTCGCTATATGCAGTGCTGGCCGCCTGCGTCTTCACCACGTTGGAGACGTACTTCTTGATGTCCTTGGGCACCTGTTTAATGTCATCGACCTGGCTATCGACATGGAAGTAGTCGGTGCACTTGATGATGTGGTAACCATACGTCGACTCGACGACGTCGCTCACGTCGCCCTTGTTAAGGCCTTCGAGCGCCGCCTGATAGCTGTCGACGAAGGTGGTGAGCTTGTCCCAGCCCACGTCGCCCTTCTTATCCTTGGAGCCGGTATCGTCGGAGTACTGCTTCACGGCGTCTTCGAAGCTCAGCTCGCCGGAGTTAATCTTGTCCAGGCACTCCTGCGCCTTGGCCTTGGCGGCAGCCTTGTCCTCGTCGGATGCGTCGGAATCGACCTTGATCAGGATGTTCGACGAGCGGCGGGCATCGTTGTACTTCGACAGGTTCTCGTTGATGTAATCGACGATCTCGCTGTCCTTGGGCTTGCTGGTGGGCGCCACGGCTTCCTTGAGCTTTTGCTGCGCCAGGCTCTCCTTGAGCGAGCTCTTATAGGTGTCCTCGGTGTAGCCGTAAGTCTTAAGGGTCTTCTTAAAGGTCTTGGCGCCGCCCGCGCTCTTGCACGCGTCCTTCCAAGCCTTCTCGACTTCCTCATCCGACACCGTCACGCCGTTTTCCTTCTGCGCCTGCTGAAGCAGAATCTGCTGCGTGTAGGAATCGATGAGCTGCTTGCGGTACTTCTTGGGCGTAAGGTCGTTGTTGACCAGGTACTGCGCCCAATCCTTGTCCTTGGTATAACCATAGGACGTGCGCATGCTCATGATCTGCTTGGTCACGGTATCCTCGGTGAGGTTGGTGCCGTTGATGGTGGCGGCAACGCCGCCGGTGAGCTTGTAGCCCGAGGTGTCCTCGGTCTGCGACATAAGACCGGAGCACGCCATGGCCGAGACGGAAAGCAACATTGCCAGCACGCCGATGACCACCAGGACAATCTTGACGGTCTTGGACACATAGGTCTTGCGCTGCTTCTTGCGAGAGCTGGAGGCGGCGCGGGACCGTTGCTCGGACGTCGGCGCGACCTCGGGGTTCTTTTTCTTGTTTGCCATGTTTGGCCTTTCGCATCACGAATCGAACAAACGCCATTGTGTCACAACGCAGCCCCCGCGACACACCTGGTGCATGGGAGACGGGTTAATCTGCACCATTTTGGTGCAAAGGGGACAGGTCTGGCAGTTGGCAGCTAGGGACGTTCCTTTTCTGCCGGCAGAAAAGGAACGTCCCCGAGTGCCGCTTTAGAAGTGGCGGCGGATGGCGTCGACCATGCCCTGCGGCGTGGTCTGGCCGAGTACATCGGCTGCAGCGTCGGCATCCATAAAGATATTCATAAGCGCTTGCAGGGCCTCGACCTGGCCGCCCGGCTCGGCAATGCCCAGGTTGATGACGATCTGCGCCGGCACCGGGGCGCCCATGCCCGCCATCGCGTTGAACATCACAGGTGCGGCGGGCTTCACCACCGCGATATAGGGCTTGGCCACAAATCCCGGATCGGTATGCGGAATGGCGATGTTTGCCGCCGGCATAGCGAGACCCGTGGGATAGGCGTCCTCGCGCGTGCGGACGGCGTCGAGCCAACCCTCGGCAATGTAGCCGCGCGGAGCGAGCTCGTCCTCGAGCTGCGCAAACACCTCATCCGGCGTCGCACACTCCCAATCAAAAAACACCAGCTCGGGCGAGAATAGCATCTCGGCGTTATCCGCCATACCGTCCTCCAAAGTTGCATGAGGTTCACATTGCCCCATATGATAGCGAAACGAGGCAGGCAAGGTTAGTCGAGGATCTCGATCATCTCGAGTGCACGCACGGGCGTCAGGCAAACCTCGGGCATTGCCTCCAGCATGCGTCGGTCACTCGTGACTACGTAGTCAACATCTGCCGTCTCGCCCGAAGCGATGATGAGGTTGTCTTCAAGATCCGGCATGTGCTTGCCAAGCATGCGCGCCATTTCGCACTCTGCCAACGAAAGCGGAGAGGCCGTCGCCACCTGCATCATGTGCTCAATGCAGGCCCACGACGCCGAGGCAAACGACACGTTAATCCCATTCGCATTCCGCCGGGCTAGGCGCCGAGGCAAAATGTAGAACACATCCTTTGCCGTCGTCGGCGCGTACAGAAGGTCAATCTTTCCCGCCTCGGCAAGCTCCACCAGGCGCTTCGCTTCGTGGAATGCCCCCTCTTGCAGGTAATAATCAAGCCACACATTCGTATCCACAAGCAGGTGCTTTGCCTCGATCATCGGCAATTCGCCTCCATGTCGGCAATCATCGCGTCATACATATCATCGCGTACGGCATCCCAGTCTTCCACAGACGATTCAGCTGGCGCAAAATCCGAAGCGCTTAGCCCCAACGAGGAAAAAACTAGGCCACACCCCTGCTCGGCCAGGCTCTCCGCACGGGGCGCCTCGCGCTTATCCGCCACCATAAATCCCGGCAACGTTTGATGCTCGACAAGATAGACCCACAGCGCGCGAATGGCATCGCTCGCCCCCAATCCATTGCGAGCCAGGACCGCGTCGCCACCAGCTTTGAGCATAGGATCGATTCGCGTGTTGAGCTGCACCGTTGCCGTACCCATAGCGGCTCCTCTCTACCTGCTAGCAGTATAGCAAACATGAAAGGCCACGCAAAAGGACCCCGCCCGCACACGGACGGAGCCCTATCGGATTTCTTGGGATGCAAATAACACCCGTCACGTTATCCAGGGTCCAAAATCAAAAAGGCAATAAAAGCTGAGGGGGCACATGTGATTCCATATGCCCCCTCAGCTTTTTCGATATTTAAGTCACAAAAGCGCTTCGTCATTAACAAACACAAGCTGTCTCATTTTCCCACTTCTGCCCTTTAGGCCCAATACGGAATATACCTTCGATATTTGGCGCCCGCATCCTCGTCCTCTTCCTTTATCAATGTCTCTTCCAGGCACTCTCTGATTAGACGAGACATCGCCACCGTGTTTTTCTTTTCATCGGAAAGTCCAAAACGCTCTCGCAGTGACTGATTGCTCATCGACTCGCCTTGGGCGTACAAAAGACAAGCATGCCAGTACACAGCATTTTTTCGTTCGCTTTTTTTCATTCGAGTATATGGGCAATCGCAATAGAGCGCCACGAGTGTTCCCAGCCCGCCCTCACTCTTGATAACCGGTGAAGGCATGCCGGCTTTTTCGAGCGAATCTACGATTAAATCCCAGCCCGTACCGCCTTCTTCGCAAAGATCCATTTGGCGCATGAGGGACGCCATCATCGAATTGCGCGTTTTCGGCTGCGCGTTGAGCACGCGTTCTGCCGGAATAAGCGTTGTCCCGGGATTAGAAAACTCGATGCGATTGTCGTAAATCGCAACAAGAGGCCCCGCCGTATTGTCAGCAATGTCTTGATGGATCACGGCATTTGATAGCAGTTCGCGAATCGCCCTTTGGGGGTAGGCCGTCTGGATGCGTCGAAATGCGCCATCCAACGTCTCAACAGCCGGAATCATCGACATGATCAGTTGCTCAGCCTGCGGGAGCGCTAAAGCGTAACCCTTATCGATTTCAGTATCACCAATAATGTCAAAGCTGCCTTTTCCCGCATATCGCACAATTCGCAGCATGCGTTTTCTGAGCTCCGGATAGCGAGAGAGCCTCTTTCCCACCAGAAGCACCCCCAAGCGCGTCATGCTATAACGGCCGTTGTCTTGGCGATGAATCAGCTCTTGCTCACAGAGAGCAAGAATTACTCCGTCCAGATCGACGGGTCTCCTCAATCTGCACAGCTCAAAATATGCATCAATATCCAGAATCTCGGCGACCTCTTGAGGCGTCAGATCGCTCTCAACTACAGCAAGCTCCGCGTTCCCCGCCTGCAAGCGACGCCACAGCTCCGCCTCTCGCGCACTACCAGGAAGCAGTTCTGCCGTCGAAGATCCCTCTCGGATGTAGGCGGTCTTATCAAAATAGACCGGCTGAGCATTCGCGGCGTGCACTTTCAGCACCACAAAGTGCTTTGTCTCATGGTCAATAACCGCAAACTCGTAATTCGCATTGTTTGAGAGCGCAAGCTTGAGCCACATCAAAAGCTCTTGGTTTCCCTTGCCCTTTGCGTGATATGGGTTGAACTGGGTACCCACAAGCTCATGAGTATCGTCGCTCACGCCCCAGATCTTATAGGCATATGCACGGCCGCAGTAAGCGGCGGCGTTGGCAAGCGCAGAGATGTCACGCCCCGTTCTAATGGGGTCGCTATTACTCTCTTTAAACTCAAGCCACTCGGTTTCATCAGGATAGCCGATAAGTGAATAAATCAGCTCCATGCCATCTGCTTCACCCATTGAGCCTACCTCCTTGCGCTCATTTTGATAACAAAATGATAAATAGATGATAAATAGAATTCTGCGCAATTTGAAGCTGAAGGCCAAGTTTTCTGATCGTTTTCCCAGATAATCTCAATGCTGGAAGCTTTGTTCTCTGCGAAAGAGTCGACTACCGTAATTGACAGGCAAGAAGATATGGCCCCGGCGTCAAAAGGAACTCAAGCAGCAGGGAATGTGATTAAACTAGTGACTATCGCCAAGTAAATGGGCGTTGTCCTTATCCAGCATCATGTCCTTCGAACAAATCGAGCGGCAGCGGCACAGCAACGAAAAACACAGCTGGCAAATAGTGGCGCAGCGGCACTCCATTTTTATGTATTTCTGAAATTTCCGAAAAAGCCAGAATCTCATTAGCATTTGATAATGCCCCCCCCCGACGACGTATCTTATTCTTGGTTAGCATTTGTTAACGATATGTGCCCGTTGGAGCGATTCCGTGTCCCTAGATCCGAATTTTTTCTGTCAGTACGCCCCTTGCGACAACCAAAACCTATTAGCCGAGCTAGTGGCAATGGCTTCAATCCAGCAATTTCAAAAAAGGGAAATTATCCTTGAAATGGGTACCCAGCAAAAATGGTTTTACCTTTTAAAACAGGGGGTAGCCTGTTCGTATTCTCTACAAAGCGATGGTTCGGAAATCACTGACTGCATAATGGCGGAACCGGGCATGCCTGTAATGCCTAGCCCCGAGTTTGACATTCCATCTCCGACTTATATTGAAGCTTTAACAGACTGCACGCTCGTTCTTCTTAAGATAAGCGATGTTCAAAATAAAGCCCAATATAATCCAGGACTTGCAACTCTCATTAACCGATATCTATCAAGGGCTTGGCACGATCATTATAAAACCGAATCCGCGCTTAGGCTGCTGCCGGCTCGCGACCGCTACAAATGGTTCCTCGAAGAGTATCCGGGGGTTATCGATAGGGTCCCCCATTCGCGCATCTCATCATTTTTGGGTATGTCGCCGATCACGCTTTCGCGCGTAAGGGCAAACATATAGCAGCGAAACGCTATTTCCTTTTACGTTTTATCTCGACGGTTATTGCTGAGCCGCATTCAGGACAAAAGTTAATCTCTCTACTGTATGCAACCCCACACTTCTTGCAATAACGCCATATGTCGCCCATATCAATAGGGCTAGCGCATACTTTACAGAATTGAGCATCTATCTCGTTTTTTGTACCGCAGCATTGGCATTCGATCTCATCGCAGCAATTGGGACGTTTTTTCATTGGAGGGATCGGACAAGGATGACGTCTTGGCACCAAGTCTTCAATTTGGGCATAGCAGAGGCGCTGGCTCTCTTTGATGTTTATCAGCATGCCGATTCGATGCTCGATACTCGACCGTATTTCATCTTCGCCCTCGCTTTTAACGATATCGTCGCATAACGCATCCACTAGAACCTGATAGTCATCTTCAAGTCTTCGCGCTTCTTCTTCAAGATCATAAATCAACTCAATGCGCGGCGTGGATCGTTCACCTGCATCAAGATGGAATGGCTCATGATCAACTGGCAGCAGTGGCATATATCCTCCTCATAGCCCGCCTGTTAACTATCGCAATCAATTACTAACCAGCCATTGTCGCAAAAGGCGATGGCGGTCTGGTCCCCAACATACAGCACCCCAGCAGACATAACATGTCGCTGCGGCACAATGACATCATCTGTCTTGCGCCACGCATTAAGGCCTTTCGTTTCAACCGCGCAATCTCGACACAGCTACTTGCGGCCTCCGTTCCGAATTTCCCAGTATTTAATGTCATCCAACGTTTCTTGGATCCGATCCATCTTGGCATCACGCAATAAAAAAGCCATGCCCTGACGTCACTCGCGACAAAAATTGCATGCCCGTATCAAGCCAAGATGAATCACGGCCAACCGAAGATGGTGGCATATCCATATTCTTCGCTTGACCTTTAACATCGATCACTTGCCACTTAACCTAAGTCTTTCCAGAAGCCAATGGCGGCCGAACATCGTTGACTTAAAGCTTGTTGGCAAGATAAACCAAATCACCGGGTGTCCAAATTAAATCGGGCACCCGGCTACCAGTATTCTTATATTTCTGGCCCAGCTATGCATTTCAGTCATCAATAAACGCTATATCGCTATCTAATGCAGTCTAGACTATGCTCCTGATTGCACCCTCCGCTTGGGACAGGAGCCCTTTCATCTTTTTCTTTTGCATCCAGCCATTAACGCCCGTTAAATCGGATTCGCCCAAGAGAGCATCGCCCATCCATCCCTCAAGCACAATTTCCCTTTCGCCAAAAGCGATCGTAAAATTACGCTGCAGCATTAACACGCCGTCGCCCTTCGACCAACAAGGTTCACCCTTAATTAGTTTCTGTTGAAAACCGGCGCCCTCAATAATGCTCTTCCAAATCTCTAAGACCCTTGGCGTATCAATTTGACCGTGCGCACAAATCGTTATCGTTGTCCTCGGCATCTCAAGCCCCTTCTTATTGACCCAACTCTTGACCACAGTTCGGACAATGTTTTGCATCTCCTATAATCCGGGTTTGGCAATAAGGACATACTTTGCCTTTATTCCGCGTCGAATCAATATCAACCACATTCTTGGATGCATAGCGCACACTTAGAAATAGAAGCGCACCGACAATCAATAGAACGAATCCGATTCCAATAATTGCTAAAACCGAAAGCTCCATGCTGGTAAGAGGGGCTTTAAACGTATAACGATGAGATAACATCGCTTTTGTTATTAGCCCGTAGACCAGCGCAAAAAGACCCAAGCCAAATGACAGCAATGCAACGGTTTCCTTTTTTGGTTTCATTAGCCCCACCCTCCAACGAGACAATTAACCCTTCAAAATCTCGCAATCGATATGGCCCCACCGTTCAAATTTCTAGAAAACATGGTGGCTTTAATGCCATAGCCCTCGTTTGGGCTCGAAATCAAACACGAAATTTTTTAGACGGATTTTATTATCCACGCTGGCAACAAACAGGCATTAGCATTTGATAACGCCCCTGTGACAGACCGCAGTCGAAGCACCATAATTGTCGACGGAAGAACCGCTTTGAAGTTCCACAAGCTGCCCGCGAAAAAGGATCGAAAATAATTGATTTCGGCCAAAACAAACTTGTTTTCACTTATTAGAAAAGGGCATAGCCAGAGCGTATGGCCTCTCAGCCGACGGAGATGAAGTAACCGATTGTCTCGTCTTCGTTCCCGGCACTCCGGTTATGCCAAGCGCAGACACAACAATGCCCTCTCCTGAATGTTTCGAAGCTTTAACGGATTGCACTCTCATTAAGCTTAAAATATCGGATTTCTGCAGAGCAGTAGAAAGCATCCCTCAACTTTTGTCCATTTATAATTCGTTGCTTGAGAGTGCATGACACAATCACTGGAAAGTCGAAAACGTCATCGGGCACCTCAGCGCAAAGAATCGATATGAATGGTTTCTGAGGGAATATCCTGGACTGATCGATGCTATTCCCCATAGGAATAGCATCGATTTCTCGAATGACTCCGGTAACCCTGTCTCGTGCGCGAAGTCAGCATCGGACTCAATCGGCATCTGAGCAACAACCGCACTAGCAGCAAACGGCTCAATCTGAGCAAAAAGAGGATGCGGACTGGTGAACAATTTTTACTTTAATGTGTGCCGGGCTCGTGACAATGATGTTTGTCACGAGCCCGGCACGGTATTCATCTATGGCATTCCCCATCTTCACACGGTCGGCGTGCCTTAGCTCTCATTCTCTCGTGTACGTTTCGTTGTTGATAACAAGCTCATCCCCATTGAGAAAATAGAGCCTATCATCCGCCTCTTCAGCTTCCTCTTTGCTGCTGGCTTTCTTCCAATGTTGAGAGCTGATATTTCCTTGACTGCTACTTAGAACCAATGTCTCGTCTTCTTGAATCGTATAGCGATCGCAGCTTTCCAGCCACGCACCGTTATAGGTAAAAGGAACCGAACAATCACCATTCTCATCAAATTGGAGAATTTCGTCTCCGTCGTCGTTTGCCCAAGTTCCAACAATCGACTTCTCACCACATCCAACTAGACCAATCAGCGGGACAGAAGCCGCGGCAACGGCCATTTTAATTGCTGTTCGTCTCGAAAATAATTGTGCACCCATCTTTGCTCCCAACAGACAGCACCCGTACAAAAGATAATTTGATTATCCCCATAAGATTATTTAGCGCATTATCATTTGATTATGGTCCGGCGTATCCCGAGCACAAAGAAGAGCAAATGGCTCTATTAGGCTAAATTAATCTCTTGCCGGAGCGCGCCTCTTGGCGAAGCAATTGGACTATGAACATCAAGCTGTAGCGATTGTTTGCCTCAAACAACGTAGATCGCAATGCATAAAAAATGGCGGCTAAGCGCACCTCTAACGCTTAACCGCCAACACGAACCAACGACTAGCGCGCCGGGTCAATTGCGACCTTGCCGCTCTTCAGCACGTGGACGCGGCCGTCGGCGAGCATTTGCACGACCTCGGGATACAGCACGTGCTCAATCGCGTGGATGTGCTCCTCGAGCGTGTCGACATCCCAGCCCTCCTCGACAGCCAGCGCACGCTGGGCGATGATGGGACCGTTGTCGTAGACCTCGTTGGCAAAATGCACGGTCACGCCAGTTACCTTGACGCCGCGCACAAAGGCATCGTCAATCGCATGCGCACCGGTAAAGCTCGGCAGCAGCGCCGGATGCAAGTTGACCACGCGGTTGGGAAACGCCGCCAGCAGCGGTGTATGCACCATGCGCATGTAGCCGGCCATGACCACATACTCGCAGCCGCGCTCGAGCAGCTCGTGCGCGATGATCTCGTCGGCGGCGATGGGGTCGGCATAGACATCCTTGGACAGCGTGAGCGTCTGGATGCCCGCGCGCTCAGCGCGCTGCAAACCCTTAGCCGAAGGACGGCTCGACACCACAAGCTCAATCGAAGCGTTAAGCTTGCCGGCGGCAATCAGATCGATCAGCGCTTGCAGGTTGGTACCCGAACCGCTGATGAGCACACCGATCTTAAGCGGCTCGGCCGTATCGGTGCCGGTCGGACGGGTATAGGGCACAAAGTCCAGGCCCTCGGCGGCAGCCATCTGCTCGTTAGCGCTCATCGGAGTACACGACCTCACCGGAACCCTCGACGCACTCGCCCACGCGGAACGGCTTCTCGCCCAGCGCGACCAGTGCCTCGGTCACGGCGGCCTCGTCCTCGGGGGCGACGATCAGACACAGGCCGACGCCCATGTTGAAGGTCTTGCATGCCTCGTTGGGCGCAAGCTCGGCCTGGCGCGACACGTAGGTGATGACGGGCGGAACGTCCCAACCCATCTCGGCACCGTTGCGGGTGACCACGGCGTCGACGTCATCGGCGAGCGCACGGTTGAGGTTCTCGGTAATACCGCCGCCAGTGATGTGGGCGATGGCGTGCACGTTGGCGCCGCCGCGCAGCAGCTCCAGGATCGGCTTGACGTAGATGCGCGTGGGGGCCAACAGAGCGTCTGCCAGCGATGCACCGCCGAGTTCCTCGAGCGGACGGCTCAGCTCCTCGGCCTTAGCGACGGCCTCGGGCGTGCCCGGCTTAACGCCGTCGACGCCAATGACCTTACGCACGAGCGAGTAGCCGTTGGAGTGCACGCCGGTGGAAGGCAGGCCCAGGATCACATCGCCCGGGCGGACGTTTGCGGGGTCGAGCATCTTGGGACGGTCGACGACGCCCACGGTAAATCCGGCAAGGTCGTAGTCGGCAGGAGCCATGACGCCCGGGTGCTCGGCCATCTCACCGCCCACGAGCGCGCAGCCCGCGAGCTTGCAGCCGTCGGCCACACCCTTGATAATCTTTGCCATGTGCTCGGCCTCGATGTGACCGATGGCAACGTAGTCCAGGAAGAACAGCGGCTCGGCGCCCGAAGCCAGAATATCGTTGACGCACATAGCGACCAGGTCCTGGCCAACCGTCTCGTGACGGTCCATGATCTGGGCGAGCACGAGCTTGGTGCCCACGCCGTCGGTACCGCTGATCAGGATCGGGTCTTCCATATCCTTGAGCGCGGCAGCCGAGAACAGGCCGCCAAAGCCGCCGATGCCACCGATAACCTCGGAACGGTTAGTGTCCTTGACCATCTGCTTAATCGCGTCGACGGCGCGGCCGCCCTCGGCGGTATCGACGCCGGCGTCCTCGTACGTCACATGCTTGCTGTCGCTCATCTGAGCCTTCCTCTCCCACTACCATGGCGCCGCACGGGCGCCAAACGGTGCTCATAGTTGCGTTCATTTCGGCGCGCGCCATAACAGCACGCGCCGTCATATCAACAAAACAGCAGGTAAAACCTACCAAAATAAACCTGTCCCCATATGGCAGGTTTTATGCCTCGCCGTGCTCCTCTTCCCAGCTGCGGTCGTCGTATTTCTCGATCACGGCGTCGTCGTCAAAGTACAGCGGCTTGTCCAGGTTGCGGGGCTTAAAGCCCTCCATAAACTTGTCGCGGCCAAAGCTCTCGGGAATCGCCACGGGGTAGCGGCCGGTAAAGCACGCATCGCAGTAGCCGCCCTTGGGCATGACCTTAAGCAGGCCCTCGACCGAAAGGAAGGCCAGCGAATCGGCGCCGATATACTCGCAAATCTCGTCGACCGTCTTGTTGGCGCTGATAAGCTGCGACTGCACGTCGGTATCGATACCGTAGAAGCACGGCCAGATGACCTCGGGCGAGTTGATGCGGATGTGAATCTCCTTGGCGCCGGCGTTGCGCAGCATCTTGACGAGCTGCACCATGGTGGTGCCGCGCACAATGGAGTCGTCGATAACGACCAGGCGCTTACCCTCGATGTTGTCGCGCAGCGGGTTGAGTTTCATACGCACGCCCATGGCACGCAGCTCCTGCGTAGGCTCGATAAACGTACGGCCCACGTAGCGGTTCTTGATAAGGCCCTCGCCAAAGGGAATGCCACTCTCGTGCGAATAGCCCTCCGCGGGCGGCAGGCCGGAGTCGGGCACGCCGATGACCAGGTCGGCCTCGACGGGCTCCTCATGTGCCAGCTGACGACCCATGTCGTAACGGCAGGCATAGACGCTCTTGCCGTTCATGATGGAGTCGGGGCGGGCAAAGTAGACCTGCTCAAAGATGCAGTTGGCGGGCTCTTCGGCTGCAGGCACGCCCTGCTCGGATACCAGGCCCTCGGCGCTGATGCGCAAGATCTCGCCGGGACGGACGTCACGGACGTACTCGGCACCCACGATGTCGAGTGCGCAGGTCTCGGAAGCAACGACCCAGCCGCCGGCGCGCGTGACACGGACGGCGGAGTCGACCGTCGCGGCGCCGTCCTGCGACGGCAGCTGCGAAACGGCTGCGGCATCGGCCTGGTCCAGACCCTCGTCCACCAGCTTGCCCAGCACGAGCGGGCGAATGCCGTGTGGATCGCGGAATGCGTAGAGCGCCTGCTCGTTGATGAGCGTCATGGCGTAGCCGCCGCGCACGAGCTCCATGGTCTTGCGAATACCCTCGCGCAGGTGGCCCGTACGCTGGGTAAAGTAGCCGATAAGCTTGGTCGCGACCTCGGAATCCGAATTGGAGAGGAACGGCACGCCCAGCTCGATCAGCTGACGGCGCAACTCGTCGGTGTTGACCAGAGTGCCGTTGTGAGCAAGCGCGATAATGACGCTGTTGATGGTGGAAAGATGCGGCTGCGAGGCTTCCCAGCTCTTGGCGCCGGCGGTGCCATAGCGCACGTGGCCCACGGCCAGCTGGCCGGAGAGCGTCGACAGGTCGGCGTTGGAGAACACGCGGTCGAGCAGGCCCAGATCTTTGCGGACCATAACCGTGCCGCCGTCACCCACGGCGATTCCAGCCGATTCCTGGCCACGGTGCTGCAGCGCACGCAGGCCAAAGTACGTCAGTCGAGCCACGTCGCGATCGGGCGCCCATACGCCGAAAATGCCACATTCCTCATGCAGCTGGTCGGAGTCCGGATCATACGTCGACATGGTGTTCACCTGTCCCGCGGCACGCTCGGCCGCGCGGATGGTTTCTTGAGACATGGTATCCCCTCAGAGCCTCGTATTTTTGGCGTTACCCGCCTTATTATACGCACGGCGCGACGTGCTCCCCAGCGCATGAGCAGCGCTTTTTAAAAGCCCACCGAGCTAATAATCAGTTTTGTTGCCAAACATTTTATCGGTCTGTCCAGTGTAAGTGCCCGCGCCCCCAGATGGCCGCCGCGTCCGCCGTTGGGGATTACAAAGTTGCAATTGGGACGTTCGTCCTGTCTTTTGGCAGGTCGGCGGCGTATCCTTATAACCTACAACAAAGCGAGAAAGGTTCTGTATGGATCGAAACGAACTCGACCCCAGCGTCCCCAGCGCCACAGAGGTCAAGAAGATTCCCCTCATCATTAAGGTGTACGCCGTCCTGTGCATCCTTTCCGGCGTGGGCACGCTCCCGTCGGTCGCTGCCTTTATGTGGCAGGTCATCACGGCACTTGTTAACGGCAACGCCACCGAAAAGCTCGGCGACAACACGCTCGTCGCAGTCGGCCTTATCGTCGCCGGCATCATGCTCTCTGCGGCAAGTGCCGTCATCCTAATCATCTTTGGCCTGGACCTTATCAAAAACCAGCGCCGCAACGCCGCCCGCCTGTCCTACATCCTTATTGCATTCACCGTCGTCGAGCTTTTGGTCGACGTGATGCTCCAGGGCATCGGGCCCTTCCTGCTGCGTCCCGCGATCCAGCTCGGCATCCTTGTTGCACTTTCGGCAACCGTCGACCCCACGCTGCGCCAGGAGCGCGAGCTGCAGCGCCGCCTGCAGGAGATGCTCGATCGCGACGCCGCCGCCGAGGGCATGCTCGGGCGCGATGAAACCGGCGAAGGCTACATCAAGCTCAACTACTTCAACCTGTTCTGGGTATTCTTTGTCTGCTGCATACTCGGCCTGATCGCCGAGGACATCTGGCACATGACGGTCGACGACCCGGGCGTCTACCAGAACCGCGCCGGCATGCTGTTTGGCCCCTTCAGCCCCATCTACGGATTTGGCGCTGTGCTCATGACCATGGTGCTCAACCGCTTCTACAAAAAGAACCCCATCATTATCTTTTTGGTGAGCGCACTGCTCGGTGCAAGCTTTGAGGTGTTCGTGGGCTGGTTTATGCAGACCTCGTTTGGCGTGGTCTCGTGGAGCTACTCGCATATGAAGCTCTTTGGCATGCCCGATCCGCTCGCCGTCCTTACCGGCGGACGTACCTGCACAGGCTTCGCCTGCCTGTGGGGTCTGGGTGGCCTCATCTGGATCAAGCTGCTGCTGCCGAGGCTGCTCAAGCTCATCAACATGATTCCGTGGAAGAGCCGCTACTCGGCTACTGTCATCTTCACCATCATTATGCTGGTCGATGGCGTTATGACGCTGCAGTCGCTCGACTACTGGTACCAGCGCGTTAACGGCACGGAACCGGATATTCCCGTTGCGCAGTTCTACGGCAAGTACTTCGATAATGACTTTATGGAGAATCGCTTCCAGAGCATGACCATGAGCCCCAAGGATGCGACGCGCGTGTAGCACCCACCGCACCCAAAACGCAAAACGCCCGCCGGTATCACACGTACCGGCGGGCGTTTTTATAAACGATCCTTCTATCGACGCAAGCCTCTACGCCTCGCGCTCGACCTCACTCACGCATTCGTTCTTAATGGTGCCAACGAGCGCCTGCAGCGCATCGACCACGTGCGGGCGAATGTCCCCGCCGATGAGCACGAGCATGATGTCGTCACCTACGGCAAGCTCGCCGCTTGCCAGCCACACACGCACATAGCCGATACCCGGCATCGCACGCGTCGCCTCGATAGCAGCCTGCACCTTCTGAGCATCGAAGCCAAACACCATGCCGCCCACCTTATGCCCAGGCGCCACGCCATCGGTCTCGACTCCGCGCACCTCAGCCTTGGGCGTCGCGCGCACCACACCGTTATGCGTCAGATACATCCCACAGCCTGCCGCCGAAGCATCAGCCTTGGCCTCGCGCAGCCAAGCATCAATCGAAGGCATCAATTTGCCACTCTCGAGCATCATTTCTCCCTTACCGTCGTCGAGTAGCCAATTTGGGACGGGGCCTTTTTAGCTACTCTCGAACAACTTATTCCTCGACCGGCGTGAGCACCATGACGGCGCGTGTGTTGCTCAGCGACAGCGAACGACAGGTCACAAGCGTTACAACCTTAGTTGCCGAAGCGGCACGATCGGTGGCATCACTCGCCACGGCAGAAGCGCCGTCGAGCATCTCGGACAGGTAGTTCTTGAGTCCGTCGTCGCCCTCAAAATTGGTCGTGCGCGCCTTGGCATACGTGTCCTCGACCACCTTGGTCGCCAGCGGACGCAACTTATACGTCGCATCGCGCGTGATGTAGTACACATATTCAACGCTATCGAACGTTGCCTGGTCAGTCGTATCCGAAATCACGTTGAACATCGACCCATCGTTCATATGGTGGCCGTAGATCGTGGTCTGCTGGTCGACCATTCCCGGCGCGGTGTCATCGCTATCCAAGAAGATGGCACCCGAGGCGTTAGACGTGCCATCAAACAGCGTGTTGAGGTACTTGGAGTTGTTGTTGGTCTGTACCACGGGGTAGTTGATGTTGGTTCCCGGCACGTAAATCCAACCCACAATCTCGGGGTTCGTCTGAGCAAGCGCATCAAAGTCGATAATCGGCACGCCACTGGCGTCCTTATCGCTTACATATTGCTTCTCGATTTTCTGATACGAATCGCTCGCCTGCTTATAGCCAATCTGGGCATTAATAAAGATAGCGGCGGCGGCGACAATCAGGCCGATGCCCACGATGATGAGCAAGATGGGAATGATGGATCGGCGTTTCTTACGCGGCTGCTCGGCATAGTTGGACGGCGCGTCACTCAGCTGCCTCGTCGTCTGAGCCTGCTTCTTTGCCGTGCCATATGATGAAGGGCGATACGCAGCCGGCGTATCCTGGCGGCGATGGGACGTCGGCGTTACGGAACGCGGCGCGCGCGGCTGCTGAGGAGAGGATGTCCGACCTTGCTGCGCCGCATGGGCAGTACCCGGCTTCGACGGATCGGGAATCTGGGAAGCCTTGAATCGTTTTCCCTGATAGTCGGACATGGCTCTCCTTATACTGCGGTGAAACGGCGGAACGCCTAGGCGTCGGCCATCTCCTGCTTCATCTTCTCGATAACCCTGCGGTACTCGGGGTCGCAAGCACCCAGAATCTGAGTGGCATAGATGGCGGCATTCTTGGCGCCGTTGATGGCAACGCAGGCCACGGGCACGCCCGAAGGCATCTGCACCATCGACAGCAGCGAATCCATACCGCCCAGGTCACTCGTCTTCATAGGCACGCCGATGACCGGCAGCGGCGTAAAGGCCGCCACGACACCGCCCAGGTGAGCAGCCTTGCCGGCAGCAGCGATAATCACCTTGATGCCGCGGTCAGCAGCAGTCGAGGCCCACTCGTGGACCTTTGCCGGCGTGCGGTGTGCGCTCGCAATGACGAGCTCATAGGGCACACCAAGCGCCTCGAGCTCGGCGGTGCAGCCTTCCATAACGCCCAGATCGGACTTGGAGCCCATGATGATCCCGACAACCGGCTTCTGATCTGCCATAAACAAAGACCTCCTGTTGAGAGCGGTGACGCGGCGAATCCGCGACCCTTAACTGCAAATAATTCAAGTATAGCCGCCGATGCTGATGTGTTCGGCGGGAGATGGAACGCTTTGCGAGATTAAGGCCGAAGGGTCGGAGCTTTCCGCCTACATTCAAAAAGCGTGCCCACCGTCCTTGGGTGGGACGGCGGGCACGCTTGCTTAGCTGTTGCTGGGGCTACTTAGCCTTGCTGCGACGATGGAAGAAAGCGCCGATCGCGGCGATGATGGCGCCAAGACCACCGACGGTCGCGACGGTCGCCGCCGTCTGGTCTCCGGTATTGGGAATCGCCGAACCGTTCTTCTTGCTGCCCTGGGCCTTGTCGCCTGCGGGCTTGCCCGCCTGGTTGCCGCCGTTCGAGCCATTGCCGGAACCCTGGTTGCCCGAGCCGCCCTGATTGCCGGAATCGGCATCCTTGAGGCTCTCAATAGCCAGCTTGAGCTGGTCATAGGCCGCCTGGAGCTGGGTGTCGGAAGCATTCTCATCACCCAAGACGTCCTCGGCGTAGGTAATGGCATCCGTCAGGGCCTTGACAGACTCGGCCGTCTTGCCCCTGGTGTCAGTCTCCTTCGCCTGCTTGACCAGGGCCTTGAGCTGCTTCTTAGTCGGATTCTCGACCGGGGCCACCGGGGTCTTCTCGAGCGCGCCGCGGGCGCTCTCGAGCGCCCTGAGCGCCTGGTCGACCTCGTCCTGCGTGGCGTTCTCGTCGCTCAAGATGGCGCGGGCGCTCGCCAGGGCGTTCTCGAGCGCCGTCCAGGAGGCCTCGGTGTAGTCACCGGCCTTGAGGTCGCCGGCAGCAACCTCGGCATCAACCTTTTCGATCGCGGTAGCGAGATCATCCTTCGCCACCGGATCGGGGACGGCCGTACCGTAGAACTTGAGCTCCGCCATGCTGCAGTAGGCATCAACGTTGCCACCGCCGGCGTGAATCACCTTGACGGTCACGTAGCGACCGCGCGCGGCGCCAAAGCTCATCTGTTTCCAGTCGCCACGGTCGGTGAGCACGCGGCCGTCGTTGTCGAAGGCGAACGTACCCATCGACGCGGCGGTGCCCGTCTCATAACCGTCGGCAGTGTCGGAGACCAGTATCTCGGCCTCGAAGATATCGCCGTTAGTGCCGCCGTCCTGGCGCGGCAGGAATGTAACGTCGGTGAGATCGTAGTCGCGGCCCAGGTCGACACTCAGATACTGGGGCATACCGGTCCCATGGGCCCAGTCGCTGTGCCAAAGCGTCCGCTCGTCGCCGTCGAGAGCATTGACGGCGTTGCTGCCCTCGTAGTCGGCCTCACTCGAGAAGCCGGCCACCTTGACGTTCTTGCGGTTCTCGGGCGTGTTGATAAGAATCTTCTCATCGACAGGGCGCATCTTGAGGCCGTCGATTGCCTTCTCGATCTTGGCTGTGGCGTCTGCGACATCCTTCTTGCTATAGCTGCCTTGGCCGCCGTCGAGGAGCTTCTGAGCCGCCTCGACCGCAGCGGTGAGAGCTGCATAGGAATCCTTAGTGTAGACGGACTCGCTGTAGCCCGCGGCCTTGGAAAGCGCTGCCACGAGCGCAGAGGTATCGACACCAGCCTTGACCTCGACCTCATAGGATGCGGCCTTGGAGGGGTCGAGTACCGACGCCACCGTGATCTTTGCCTTGCCGGCCTTGTTGGCACGCAGGTAGTAGCTCACGCTATCGCCAGCCTGAACAGCGGAGACGCTTACCACAGAGGGGTCGGAGCTCTCGACCGTCACATAGGGGTAGCCGGCGCTCTCAGGCGTGGCCTTGGCGTCGACGAGCGTAACGTCGCCTTCAAAGAACTCGGTCTGGTTCTTGCCTAGCTCGACACCCTCGATGGCCTCGACACCCTGCGTGTAGTTGAAGTTGACCTCACGCAGTGTGAGCATCTGGTCACCCGATGCCTCAAGCGGCGTGACCTCGACCTTGGTCGCCTTCTTGCCCTTGTTCTCGGCAGAGAGGCCAAAGGCGTAGCGAGCCCGGAAGGAATCGTACTCCCCGCCCGCGAACTCTTGGGTCGAGCCATCCTCGAACGTCACGACAGCCTTGATCTTCTGCACGGTTCCGTTGCCACCGTTGCGGTTAACGACCTCGACACTATCGAGTTTCGACGGCGTCTTAAATGCGAATGTCATCGTGGTGGGAAGCTTCACGTAACTCGGAAGCTTACCCTCGCTGTCCCAGTTGCCGCTCCAGTTCCATAGGAACTCAAAGCCGTTGTCGCCCTCGTTATTATCGAACAGCGCGTTATAGCTCTTCTGCTGGATAAGTTTCTCGACGTTGGTTCCGTCGTCGGTCGTGAGCTCATCGTTGGTCATCGTGATGTTGAAGGCATCCTGACCGTACTCGGCGACCGTTGGCTGAGGAACATCCGGCATCGTCACCGTGCCGTCGCTCGCAAACTCAAGTGCGTCGCATGCCGGACCGATGAGCCAAGATGTCGAGGGCAGTTCGACCTTGCCGGCGGTCTTGGCCTTGAGCTTGAAACTCGCCACCGCGCCGGTACCGTTGTAGAGCTTGCCATCGCCGCGGTTGGCAAAGGCGAGATTGATAGTCTGCGTTCTGTCCGCGAACTGGACCTTCTCGCGAGACAGGTTCTCCATGCCGGCAGTCGAGCCGTCCTGCGCGATGCTCTCGGACACAAACTCGAACTGGTCGCTCTTGAAGTTGACGAGAGCGCCCAGGGCGTTGACGTTCTTGGCGTCGGCCGCATAGACATCAACGGTGATCTCATCACCGGCCTCGACCTCGGTCTTGCTCGGAATCACCGCGAGCGAACCTGCGACCTTGCCCTTTTGTTTAGTGCCGCCGTCAAGACCCGCCATGGTGAACGAGTAATCGTAGACGTCGTAAACGCCGTTATCGTTGAGGTCGGCGAAGTGGTCGCGGATCTGCGAACCGAACGTCGGGGTATCGGGCTCGCGATTCTCGAGGCCCAGATAGTTCTTCATGTTGGAGTAGTCTCCGTCGGAGATCGTGGCCTTGTTGAGGTTGGAGCCCACGGCGAAGCCATCCGTGCCGTCGGTCTTGTAGATGGCAATCTCGGACGCGGAGAAGAAATTGCCGACCGAGGCGAGCGGTGTCATGCGCACGTAACGGGCGGCCACGGTGCCGTCAAACGCTACCGTCTTACAATCAGCGGAACGTGCCCAATCGACCTCCTGGCTCGTCCAGTGGACGCCATCGAGACTCGTCTCAACACGCATCTTGGTCACGGTGCCGTTGCCGGCGTCATCGCGCGGATAGTACTCGAGCTTATCGAGCTTGTAAGCGCGTCCATAGTCAACGGTAAGCGCCTTGCCCAGATCGTTGCCACCGGAGTGGAAACCGCCGTCGCCCGACTGGAACTCATGGTCGAAGGCGAGCTCGGCCTTATGGCTGCCGTAAAGTGAGCCCTCCCAGGTGATTTCCTCGGCGTCGGGGACGTTCCGCCACGGATCGAGTGCGGAGTTCGCCTCGAGCACATCGCTCCAGGCGGAGTAACCTTCGGCGTTGCGCGAACGAATCTGGTAGGTGTGCTTGCTATTGTAGGCGAGGTCGGTGTGCGTGAACTCGGCCGCATCACCCACGGCAAACACAGTGCCGTCGACCTTAAGGTCGTAGGAGGTAGCACCATCGACCTTTCCCCAGGTGAGCTTGATGCTCGTTGGGGTCGTGGCGTCCTCGGGGGCAGCAAGGTTCGTGGGTGCGGAGAGGTTCTCGTTGAGGCGATCGGCTGTGAGCGTGGCGTCGGCGTTCACGAAACCGCCCAGCTCAAGCGTCTGCGCCGCTGCAGCAACATCGGTCTTCGCGAACTTGACGTAGACCTTGGGGTTCGTGGTGATCTTGGTGTTGTTGAAGCTCTCGCCCTGCTCGGCCTCGGTGCCGTCCGCATCGCTGCCGTAGTGGTTGAGGTTGGGGGTCTCGCTGTAGAAGTAGACCGCCTGGCCGGCCTCGGGGGTCGCGGCGTCAAAGATCTCCTGCGAGTCGACCTCAACCACGTTGAGTGCGGATCCGCCGTTCTTGGCGACAACGCTCGTGGGCTTGGCGGACACATTGGCCACGAAGGTCGTGGTGCGGTTGGAGTCGTAGCCGTTGTAGCCGCCCTGCGAGGCCTCGGCGGTAAAGGTCGCGGTGCCGCCTGCGGCCTTGGAGCTGTAGACGGTGCTCACATGCTCACCGTAGGAGATATTGTCGATCGTGCCGTAGGAATCGTCCTCAGTCGTGTTGTTCTCGATGGAGGAGCCGTCGTCCTCGTACTGCGTAAAGGTGCCGTCGCCCTCGGTGGCGAAGAACTCGACGATACGCTGGCTGCGGTCGGTACCCTTGGCGTTGGTGTCGCTCACGGCCTCGGGGTTGTTGTTCTCGGCGTACATCGGCACGATAGCGTTGGCCTTCACAAACAGCGGCAGCTTCCAAAGCGGAGCCTCGTAGTTGTTGAGAACCTGGCCGCCGCGATACTGCTTACCCGAGAAGTAATCGATCCAGATGGTGGGATTCTCGTCGGTGCCGTAGTTGGGGAGGTAAATCCCATTGCGAATGTCGTTGCCGTTCTCGTCTGCCTGGGTATCCTGATACACCGGTGCCACTAGGAAGTTCTCACCGAACATATACTGGTACTGCGTCGAAGTGCTTGCGGCGTACTCGGAGTTGTCGGAAAGCAGCATGGCGCGGATCATGGGCAGGCCGGCATCGCCGTTACCCGTGTCGATGTTGGCCGCCGAGGCCGCGCTCGTGTAGATATAGGGCATGAGCTGCGCCTTGAGCTTGAGGTAGAAGCGCGAGATGCCTGTGTAGGGATCGCCGTGCGTCATGGGCGATTTACGGTAGGTGCCCCAACCGTCCATGTCAAGCATAGAGGGCGTGAACGTCTTCCACTGGTAGTCACGCGCAGAGATGATGGGGTCGCCGCCAAAGATGCCATCCATGTCGGAGCCGATGTTGGGGTTGCCCGAAAGACTCTGACCGATATACGTGGGGATATGGAAGCGAATGTACTCCCAGTTACCGCCGTACTGGTCGCCGGTCCAAATGCCACCAAAGCGCTGCGTGCCGGCCCAACCATCGAGCGTGATGATGTTGGGGCGCTTGTTAGCGCCGGTCGTCACCGTGTCATAAGCTGTCTTGATGCCATTAAGACCAAAGGAGTAGCCAGATCCAACCCAGGCAACGTCGGTCTTAAGGGTAGTGATGCCTCCCGTCTTGACCTCGGCGTCGAAGTCGCGAAGCAGATGCCACGGGGTCTCAGGGTTGCTGTCGGGCTCAAGGTTGGACTGGGTCCACAAGCCCGTGCTCACACCCTTGGAGTTGGCATACTCGGTGAACTTCTTAAGGTTGTCGACATTGGCACGCACAGCGTTAAGACGGTCGGCCGAGCTCGCTCCGTCGGAGTTGACGCCGCCGGTCTTGTAGTAACCGTTCTGGCCATAGCCGGCGCCGTAACCGTCGTTCGGCAGGAACCAGCCGAGCGGCATGTCGTTGTCCTCGTAGTCATCGATAACCTGCCGAGCAGAGAACTGGCGGTCGAAATCGGTCGCTTTCATGTTCTCGGTATCAACCGTAGGGCCCTCACCGTTGAGCGTCTCGGCCGCAAGTGTGCCGTCGAGCTTGTAGCCCGTCGACATGCCAGACTCGTACTTAACGTCGCCCTTCTCGCTCGAGGACTTGCTGCCCTTGGTCTCCCACTTCTTTTGACCCGAGGTCGTTGACCAGCCATCACGGTTATAGGCATTAAGATGACCAAGGTAGAACCCGTACTCGGGCAGCAGTACCGGGTTACCGGTCACCTTGTAGTAGTCCTGCAGCATCTCGGTTGCCACGTTCGAAGCGCCCTCGTTGGTCGCCACGAAGTAGTAGGCATCAAACTCATTCTCGCTGTGCAAAGTCGTGACCGTCGATGAGTCCGTGGAACCGAAGTCGTAGGAACCCTCTGCAAACGTGTTTCGGAGTACGCCGTAGCCGTCACTCGTCCAATAAAACGGGTTGGGCGAGGCAACGCCGCCATCGGTCCAGTTGTTCGTGTTGGAGATGGCGATGGTCTGGTTGGTGTGCAGGAAGCGTCCGTTCTGGGTGCCGCCGCCAAAGAAGTTCTCGGACTTCTCCTTGGCGAGCGTCTGGACGGTACCCTTCTTATCAAGGTCGAGGGACGCGGACTCGGAAACCACGACACGGTCGCCTGACTTGATACTCATCTTGCCAGTCGCCTTGTCCAGGATCACGGTCGCCTTTCCGCCGGTGATCTCGATAGTGTCGCCCTTGTCGGCAACCGTCGCACTCGGCTTGCTGTAGGTGTCCGAGGTATCGGGCTGAGCCTGGATCTTAGCCGTGTGGGACTTACTACGCGGCGTGGCGTACTCGGAAAACTCACCCTTGGGGTCGACGTTATAACGGAAAATACCGTCCTCGAGGAACGTAATACGGCCCTTGATGCCGTCAGCGAAATCGATGTCGACGACATTCGAGGCAGACTGGGACACGGTCGCCGAGTCGACGCCCTTGAGTGGCGTGGCAATCGCCTGCTGGGGATTGGCAAACACGAGCGTCGCTGCAGTGGCAACGAGGACCGCGCTTCCCTTCACCCACCGTTTCGTAAAAATGGAATTCCTGCGCATCTGGTCTCCTTTCTTCCGACATGCTGAGGTGCCGAGGACGCCCCCCCCCGGCAGCATGGGAAAACGTATCAAACGGAGATGTTCGGTACATTCCGCACAATGGGGGCCACCCGTTACCAAGGGGCCAACTGGTAGTAACCAGATAGCCACCTACTAGGTCATATTAACATATGGGAGCACTTGCGCACCCAAGTTCGGAATTCTCCTAGCGGCAGCAAAATAAGCGTCAACGGCAAGGTGGGCTTAATAAGCCATACCAATTGGTTCTTCAGTCAAATACCAATCTAGCAAAAATGTACTGTTTGTCTGGTATTACACAGACCATACCTTTCCCTCGGGAACTGGGCTTCGCGAAGTTTCCCGAGGGAAAGGCTCAGCCGCCATCCTGCAACCTACCGGGGATTGCCATGACGTACGTTGGCTGATTTGGTTTGGAATGAGATGTTGACGGTGGCTGGTGGGCACAACTGTCCCGGGTGCATTTCAAGATGCACCTAAATGTCTGTCTTTATCCTTATAGATTGTCCAGGTAGTCGTCGGCATCATAGGTAAGGCTGTAAGCTTTATTCAGGATGCGCACGAGCTCCTGGGCATCGTGCTCGCCGAGCGCTGAGAGTTGTTTCGAGAGCGATGCCACACTCTCGGCATTTTTTTTCGCCGCGAAATCACGGCCTTCCTCGGTAATGCTCACCAGCACACGCCGACGATCGTTTGGATCAGTCCTGCGCTGAACGTAACCCTTACTCTCGAGTGAATCCAAGATATGCGACATGCGCGCACGGGAGAATTTCAGCTTCTTGGCAATCTCGGAGGGAATGACATCACCGTCAATACCCGATAGATACTGTAAAACCGGTGCCTCGCCCACACTGGCGCCGCCGGCAGCACTCAAGGATCCCTTGGCAAGGGAACGTGAGTACACAATCAGTTTTCGAGCGACGTCATCGTAATCCACTGGGGATATTGTCCTTTGCAACTCTAGAAGGGCCATAAAACCGTCATTTGCCGTACATTAGTTAACATTCGCAACAATTATTTATGATACCCCAACGCGGAAGTCTATTGCTCGTCCTTCTTGCGTCGCATAAGCTCCTCAACGTCGACACCAGCGGCCTCGAGCATGCGCTCGACATTCTTTTTGGCGTTGGTCGTGCCGACCTTAAGCACGATCGAAAGCGGAGTGCCCACCACCAGGCACACGATGCCCACGGGGACACCCCAGCCGGGGCCGCCCTGCATACCCCACATCCCCATCAAAAAGCCAATCGCCACGAGCGAATAGCCCAGGCGCAGCCAAACATTGAGCCGCTGAATAGCATCGGTCTGCATCTTTGCCTCGCGAATCAAGTCGTCGCGCGAAAGGTCGTGTCCATGTTTCTCGTGCATATGGTCCTCCTCGTGCAAAGTGTGCATCATGCGCAAGTGCATCGTTTGTCGAATACGTCATCTTTCAAGAGCAATATAGCGGGTGTCGTGTAGGCGATGGAGGTCGCTGGCCATATTGCCCTTGAAGGGCGGCGCAAAATCAGAAGGCCGTGCGGTTGAGGCCGCACGGCCTTACAGGGGGCCAGGGGATGATGACTAGTAGCTCAGTGCCGGGTCGAAGAAGCCAATGAGAACGCCCACAAATGCGATCACAACGAGGATCAGCATCATAACGATGGGGTTGACCTTCTTCTTGGTCATCATGTACCAGCAGAAGATGATGAAGATCATCGGCAGCAGGTGCGGATAGATGCCATCGAGCGTGTCCTGGAACTTACCGCCACCGGGCAGCACCAGGTTGGGGCTGCAGGTGATGGAGACCCAGGTAGCACCGACTGCACCGATGACCATGGTACCGACCATCACGATGGAATCACGCAGAGCCTTGGCCTTGGGGCCGACGAGGGCCTCGACCGCCTTGCCGCCGAGCTCATAGCCCTGGTTGTAGGCAAAGCGCATGCCAAGGAACATGAGCAGGTTCCACACGACAATATAGAAGATGGCGCCGAGCGGGGAGCCGCCGGTCGAGAGACCGAGGGCAATACCGAGCAGGATCGGGATCAGGGTACCGACGATCAGCGAGTCGCCAAGGCCGGCGAGCGGGCCCATGAGGCCGGCGCGGATGCCGTTGATGGCGTCGTCGTCGATGGCCTCGCCGTTTGCGCGAGCCTCCTCGAGGCCGGCGGTGACGCCGACAATCATGGTGCCGATCTGCGGCTCGGTGTTGAAGAACGCGGAGTAGGTCTGGAGGGCCTGCTTCTGCTCCTCGGGCGTGTCGTAGAGCTCCTCGACAATCGGAAGCATGGCGCACAGGTAACCGAAGGTCTGCATGTGCTCCTGCGAGAAGCAGGTCAGGTTGCCATAGGACCAGTTACGGAACGACTTGGCAAGCGTTTTCTTAGAGAGCTTTTTCTTCTCTGCCATTAGATGTCCTCCTCTTCCTCATCATCTGAGCCCGAGGCGATAGCTGCCTTGGGAGCGTTTGCGAGGTCGATCTTGAGCGAAGCGATCTCATAGTTGATCAGGGCGAAGAAGCAGCCGATGCCGGCAGCGGCGATCAGGTTGCAGCCCATAACAGCGGACAGGGTGAAGCCGAAGAAGAACGTCAGGAAGTCCGTGGGCTTAGAGATGACCTGCTTGAGTAGGATGGCGATACCGACGGTAGGCAGCAGCGAGCCGACGGTAAACAGCGTCTTCATCGCGATGCCGTCCATGGGCATGTAGGTCTTCATGAGGTCGACCATGGCGGTGCCGCCCATGGTGATGATGAACGTCGGGAGGAACGAGCAGACGATGTGACCGATCCAAGGCAGAACGTTGTTGACCAGGTAGAGCTTGTGGAGATCGCCCTTCTCGAGCCACTTCCAGCCCATGCCCTGCCACACCAGGTTGATGGTGGCGGTGCCATAGAAGAGCACAGTGCCGAGCGTGCCGACGGCGGCACCGAGGGATGCGGCCATGCCGGCAGCCTCAGCGGAGGCGGGATCGATGCCCGAGTTCTTGATGGCGAGGATCGCCAGCGGGATGCCGATATAGGACACGGCGCGGACGTCGGCGGAGACGGTTCCGCCGGGGGTCACGAGAGCGATGTAGACAACCTGGATGGCAGCGCCGACGAGGATACCCGTCTGCATATCGCCCATGATGATGCCGACGATGAGGCCGGCGACCAGAGGACGACCCAGAGTGTAGTTGCCGATCGTCGTGCCGCCCATGCCAGGCAGTGATGCCAGGCAGGCGAACAGGCCGAACAGCGCGGCTTGGAATGCATTGATTGCCATGCTTTCCCCTTTCTTTATTCCTCAGCCCCTTTCACCAAGGGCTGTAGATACCAAAATGCGGCTGGCACCTAACTAGAAGCCAAACTGACCGCGGAACTTGGGCCACTCACCGATGGACTTCTCCTTGATAAGGGCGAACTCGACCGTGTAGCCGGCGTTGGTGAGATCCTCGAGCGCCTGGGCCTCTTCCTGCGTGATCGACTGGTTGTTGCCAAGCTTGGTGGTGCCGGGACGATCGTTGCAGGGACCGACGATGATGCGGTCCATGCCGGGCTTAAAGCCAAAATCGACGAGAAGTTCCTTCATGTCGAGCGGGTTCTTGGTGATCAGGAAGTACTTGGTGTCGGACTTGAGAACCTTCTCGGAGACCTCCTTGAAGTGCTCCTTGGTCCACACGAACGTCTTCTTGCCCGAGGCACTCTTGTAGGCCTCCTTGAGCACGGGGTTGGACGCTGCAGCGTCGTTGACGGCGATAAGACCGTCGCAGGGATACTCGAGGGCCCAACGGGTAACGGTCTGTCCATGGATCATACGGTCATCAATACGGATGAACGAAATCATGCGTTCTCCCTTTCTTTATCACCGGGGGTCTTTCCTCTTAACCCCCGCTCCATCACGAAAATTTGGGCGGATGCGCTGCCTAGATGTCGTCGTCCTCGTTGTCGGCGTCATCGGTCGGGACAACGAGCTCGGACATACCGTTCTTGCCCTCCTGCAGCATCATCTGCTTGAGGGAATCCAGGTCCATGGTGGCAAGCCCCATCATGGCGGTCATAGCCATGGGCAGATTCATACCGCCGAAGGCAATGGTGTGGGCGAGCAAACCCTTCTCGGCCAGCGTGTTCATGGCATTGGTGAGCGGCGATCCGCCCAGGATGTCACCAAGCAGGACAACCTCGTCATCGGCGGTAACGGGAGCGAGCATCGCCTTGACGTTCTCGACATACTCGTCAGCGCCCATGCCGTCCACGAGACTCGTCGACAAGATGTTCGGGGCGTCATTGCCGAGCATCTTGAGGACACTGTGCAGTCCGGGAGCGAGCGTTCCGTGACTGACCATTACCAGATACCGCATGCGGTCTCCTCTCGACCTGCCGTGTGTCGCACGGCTTTGCTTTTTGCTGAGATTATTGTTGCGCCGGGGCATGTTCGGTACAAGAAAATAGTTGCGAACGGTAACTATTCATCGGTTAACGGTAGCAACTATTTTTGTGCCTAAATTATTTTTTCTTCTAATTATTTTTAAAATAGCAGGTAGATTGCCTGATAAATGTTTTATGTTCCTTATGCACCATACATACCAGCAAGAATCGGGCCTGGCATCTCCGGTTTGCCCCGCAGTGTCAGACCATGTCACGTACGCCCACGACATGGAGGTACCCCATGGATATGATCTCGTTTCTCGCCTCCGAACCCTTCGACCGCAGCGGTGATACGCCGCTCTATGTCCAGCTTAAACATCGAATCGCTCTGCTTATCGCCAGCCAGGCGTTCGACACCAAGACGCCGCTGCCACGCGAGCTCGAAATCTGTGAGCGGCTGGAGTTATCGCGCGCGACCGTGCGCCGTTGCTTCCAAGATCTCGTCATCGAGGGGCGCGTGGTGCGCAAGCGCGGCCAGGGCACGTTCATCAAGCCCCAAACTTCAGCACCCGGCATCGACCTGGCCCTGAATTTCAGCGCGCGGATGCGCGAAGCGGGACGGGTTCCGAGCTCGCAGATTCTCGCCTTTTCAAGCATACCGGCCGTCCGCGGCATCGCCTCCGGGCTCAAAGTGCCCGAAGGGACACCCGTCTGGGAGATTCGCCGCCTGCGTCTCGCCAACGACAAACCCATGGAGCTCAACTACGTCTATATCCCCGTGTCACTTTGCCCCGAGCTCACGCGCAAAGACGTGGATGGCTCGCTCTACGCCTACATCGCGGAAAAGACCGGCATCCTGCCCGCAAGCGTCGATGCCGTCTACGAGACGGTCAACCTCGACAAGCATGAGGCGCGTCTTTTGGGACAGAACACCGGTAAGGCGGCGATGCGCATCGTGCGTTCGACCTACGACAAGACGGGAACCCCGTTCGAGGTAGGCGTGCTCATCAGCTGCGACGGTCAGGCAAAGCTGCACGTGCACATCGCCGCCGACAAAACAACCTTCACCGCCACAGCCCAATAAATCCAAAACGTGGGCGCCGTCGTTCAAACGAACGACGGCGCCCACACTCATTTTCTATTCAGCCCTAGTCATCGCACAAAGCCCCTTCGGCAGCACACGGTGCAACCGAGTCACCGTAGGCCGGGGCGGGAGGCGGTCCTTTCTCTCGGAAAACTTCGCGAAGCCCAGTTTCCGAGAGAAAGTGTCCGGCTGCCGCCCCGGCCGACCAGGTCACATTACACCGTGTGCTGCGGCAGGTCCTGCAGGGCGATGACGTCCATGCCCATGTCGTTGGCGCTGCCGTGACCCTGCTGGTCCTCACGCACCGCCTCGATGGCACTCACGTACGTGTTGGCGGCAGACATCGCGGTCACGCAGGTCACACCGCGTCGCACTGCCTCGGTGCGCAGCAGATAGCCGTCGCCGCGCGAGCCCGGACCGTACGGCGTGTTGATGATCACCGCGATCTTGCCATCGGCGATGAGGTCGCCGATGTTGGGGCGCTCGCCATCATGTGGGCCGCTGATCTTTTCCACGATCTCGCAGGTCACGTTGCCGCCGCGCAGCACGCGCGCCGTACCTTCGGTGGAGCAGATATCAAAGCCCAGGTAGCGCAGGATGCGGGCGACCGAAAGGATATGGCGCTTGTCGCGGTCGCACACGCTGATGAACACCTTGCCGGCGCTCGGGTCGGGTAGCTTGTAGTCAATCGCCAGCTGCGTCTTGGCGTATGCCTCGGGATAGCTCTTGGCGATACCCATGACCTCGCCGGTCGACTTCATCTCGGGCCCCAGGATAACGTCGGCTCCCGGGAAACGGCCCCAGGGCATAACGGCTTCCTTCATGCAGAACCAGTCCAGCTGACGCTCGTCGCTCGGCAGGCCCAAGCTCGCGATGGAATCGCCCGCCATGATACGTGCGGCACACTTGGCGAGCGGCACACCGGTGGCCTTGGAGATAAACGGCACGGTACGGCTTGCGCGCGGGTTGGCCTCGATCACGTAAACGGTCTCGCCCTTAATGGCGTACTGCACGTTGACCAAGCCGCGCACGCCCAGCGCCATCGCGATGCGGCGCGTGGTCTCGCGAAGCTTTGCCTGCAGGCTCTCGCTAAAGCTAAACGGCGGAATGCAGGTCGCGGAGTCGCCGGAGTGAATACCGGCCTCCTCGATATGCTCCAGGATGCCGCCGATGTAAACCTCTTCGCCATCGCACAGGGCGTCGACATCGGACTCGATCGCACCCTCCAGGAAGCGGTCCAGGTATACCGGGTAGTCGGGGCTAATGCGCGCAGCCTCGGCCATGTAATCGCGCAGATGCTCGGCATCGTAGGCGATCATCATGCCGCGGCCGCCCAGCACGTAGCTCGGACGCACCAGCAGCGGGTAGCCAATGTGCGCGGCCACGGCCTCGGCCTCCTCAAACGAGGTTGCCTGGCCCGCCGGCGGATACATAATGCCCAGCTTGTCGAGCAGGGCGGCAAAGCGCTCGCGGTCCTCGGCAAAGTCGATGGCATCGGGCTTGGTGCCCATAATGTTCACGCCGCTCTCCTCGAGCATGCGCGCCAGCTTAAGCGGGGTCTGGCCACCGAGCGTCACCACGACGCCGTCGGGACGCTCAACATCAATAACGTCCATGACGTCCTCATAGGTGAGCGGCTCAAAGTACAAGCGGTCCGAGGTGTCGTAGTCAGTCGAGACTGTCTCGGGGTTGCAGTTGACCATGATGGTCTCGAAGCCGCGGGCCGCCAGCGCGTAGCTCGCGTGCACGCAGCAGTAATCGAACTCGATACCCTGGCCGATACGGTTGGGGCCGGCGCCCAGGATCATCGCCTTGGGCTTGTCCGCCGGCGTGGTCTCGTCGGGAGCCACGCACTTCTTGGCATCCGGGCTCGTGCGGTAGATGTTCTCGTAGGTCTTGTAGTGGTACTCCGTGGCGCTCGAGAACTCCGCAGCGCAGGTATCGACCGTCTTCATGCTGGGGACCACGCCCAGGCCCTTGCGGTAAGCGCGCACAAAGCGCTCGTCCGAGCCGGTCAGCGCGGCGATCTCGGCGTCGCTCGTGCCATACTGCTTGAGCAGGCGCATCGCGTCGGCGTCGATGTCCTCCACGCGCAGGCCGCGGATGCTCTCCTGAACCTGCACCATATCGTTGATACGGTTGAGGTACCACGGATCGATACCGCAGATGGCATGGATGCGGGCGATGTCCCAGCCACGGCGCAGGGCCTCGACCACAAAGCAGATGCGGTGCTCGGTCGGGGTGCCCACGGCCTGGGCGAGCTCGTCGTCACTCAGCTTGTCGGCACCTTCCTTGCCACCGGCACAAATGCCCTGATGCCCGTCCTCCAGCGAACGCATGGCCTTGCCGAAGGCCTCCTCAAAGGTGCGGCCGATCGCCATAATCTCGCCCACGGCCTTCATGCGCGTGGTGAGCGTGGGGTCGGTACCCTTAAACTTCTCGAAGGCAAAGCGCGGCACCTTGACCACACAGTAGTCGATCGTGGGCTCAAAGCAGGCGGGCGTTGCCTTGGTGATGTCGTTGACGATCTCGTCGAGCGTGTAGCCCACGGCCAGGCGAGCGGCGGCCTTGGCGATGGGGAAGCCCGTGGCCTTGGAGGCCAGTGCGGACGAACGGCTCACGCGCGGGTTCATCTCGATGACGATCAGACGGCCGGTCTGGGGGTTCACGGCAAACTGCACGTTGGAGCCGCCGGTCTCGACGCCAATCTTCTCCAGAATGGCGAGCGACGCGACACGCATGCGCTGGTACTCAAGGTCGGAGAGGGTCTGCGCTGGCGCCACGGTGATGGAGTCGCCGGTGTGCACGCCCATGGGGTCGAGGTTCTCGATGGAGCACACGATGATGCCGTTGCCGGCGTGGTCGCGCATGACCTCCATCTCATACTCTTTCCAACCCTCGATGGACTCCTCGACCAGCACCTCATGGGCAGGCGAGAGCTCAAGGCCCTGGCTCACGATGGAGACGAGCTCCTCGTGGGTATGCGCGATGCCGCCGCCGGCGCCACCGAGGGTAAAGCTCGGGCGCAGTACGCAGGGATATCCCACGCGCTCGGCGATAGCCTCGGCGTCGGCCACGCTGTAGGCATAGCCCGAGCGCGCGACCTCCAGGCCGATCTCGGCCATGGCCTCGTTAAAGAGTTTGCGGTCCTCGCCGCGCTCGATAGCGGCCAGGTCGCAGCCGATCATCTCGACGCCGTACTTGTCGAGCGTGCCGTCCTTTGCCAGCTCGACGGCGGCGTTCAGACCGGTCTGGCCGCCCAGCGTGGGCAGCAGCGCGTCCGGGCGCTCTTTCTTGATCACGCGCTCGATAAACTCGGCGGTGATAGGCTCAACATAGGTGCGGTCGGCCAAGCCCGGGTCGGTCATGATGGTCGCCGGATTGGAGTTGACCAGGATGACCTCAAAGCCATCCTCCTTGAGCACCTTGCAGGCCTGGGCGCCGGAGTAGTCGAACTCGCAGGCCTGGCCAATAACGATGGGGCCCGAACCAATAACGAGGATGCGCTTGATGTCAGTACGTTTAGGCATGTTAGTTCTCCTCGGTCGCAGCGTTCTCGGACTCGGCGAAATTCCAGCCGGCGAGGCGGTCCTTCGCGGTGTCGATGTCCAGGTAGTTCTCCTCGCCGTCCATGAGTCGCGTAAAGGCGGTAAAGAGATAGTGGGCATCGGTGGGGCCGGGCGAAGCCTCGGGGTGGTACTGGACCGAGAAACACGGGGCGTCGAGCAGCTGGATGCCCTCGGCGGTGCCGTCGTTGAGGTTCACATGTGTCAGGCGAATGCGACCAAAGCGCTCGTTCATCACGACCGGCGCGACGCCGCGACGCACCCAGGCGCGCAGGTCGCCATCGGCCGCATGCTCGGTTTCGCCGCCGGAAAGCTCCGGAATCAGTTTGCCCAGACTGGGGAACAGCAGGCCAAAGCCGTGGTTTTGCGCGGTGATCTCCACGCGACGGCTCACCAGATTCATAACCGGCTGGTTACCGCCACGGTGACCGAATTTAAGCTTTTCCATTTGGGCGCCGCAGGCCAAGCTGATCATCTGGTGACCCAGGCAAATACCAAAGACCGGCACCTTGCCGATCAGCTGCTGCACCTGCTCGTAGGTCTCCACCACGGCATCGGGGTCGCCGGGGCCGTTGGACAAAAAGACGCCATCAGGATTCATGTCGAGCACCTGCTGGGCGGGCGTATCCCACGGCACGACGGTGAGGTCGCAGCCGGCACGGACCAGGCCCTCCAGAATACCGCGCTTCACACCGCAGTCGTAGGCGACCGCTTTGTGACGGGCAGGAGCGGCAGCCACAAGCGCAAAGCCATGCGTGGCAGGCAGGTCGGCGGCCACAAACTCGTGAGGCGCGGGACAGCTCACGGTCTTGACCAGGTTCTCGCCCACCAGCGTGGGCGCTGCGTCCAGACGCTCGGCGAGCTCGTCGACGTCGAAGATCTCTGTCGAGATAATGCCCATCTTGGAACCATTGTCGCGCAGATGGCGCACCAGAGCGCGGGTGTCGACACCCTCGATAGCGACGATGCCGTGAGCGCGCAGGTACTCCGGCACGCTGACGGCCGAGCGCCAGTTAGAAGGCGTGGCGCACATGTCGCGAACGATCATGCCGCGCATAGCCGGAGCGCTCGCAGGGCGCACGGCGTCGCCGGGGAAGGCCGACTGGACATCGGTCTCGTCGATACCGTAATTGCCGATCTGCGGATAGGTCATGGTTACAATTTGGCCGGCATAACTCGGGTCGGTCATGACCTCAAAGTAGCCCTCGAGCGAGGTGTTGAAGCAGACTTCGCCGGTCGCGGTGCCCTCGGCGCCGCATGCACGTCCATAAAAAATGGTCCCATCCTCAAGATACAGGATACAGGGACCGCAGGTGCCCTTGCTGGTTTTGGCCAGCATACGCTGGCAAAGCTCGCTGGGCGCGAAGGTGCGGGCGGCAGCGCCCGCGGTATGGTTGTTCGCCATAATTCTCCTTCCCGGTCTCACAGGACCGGCTTAAAGGTGTGTAGTTAGGCCTCGCGGTATTGTAACCGCAAGCATGCCTCATGGCGTTAATTTCATCGAAATGTTTACGAAATGATAATTATGACTTTCTATGCATAATGATTTTTTAATCCCCGTCCCGGAAAAATCATCCCGCGGGGCTTGTGGCTCACGCGGGATGATGGCGTCTTATTTTATCTTGTCCTGCTCCAGCAGTTCGGACGGTGTGCGATCGGGCTTGCCGCCGCGGAAAATCTCGCGGCCATGCAGACGATGCTCCAGGTCACGTTCGGCCTTTTCCTCGTCAATCTTGGTCTGGCTCACCACCGGGTCCTCAATCAACGACGACACCGAGTTCACCTGTTTTTGAATGCGCTCGGCAATGGTGTCGTCCATGCTTACGATGCGCATCTTCCAGTCGATACTCGTGGCGTTGGATGAGCTCTTGGTCCACACGAACGTCAAAATGGCGCTCTGATGACCCCGCGCGGGAAACATGCCAAAAAAGGAATCGTGCTGAATGTTGCTATCCTCGTCGATATAGGCGTGAACGTTATACACCACGCGGTCAATCTTGTCGTTGAGCAGGGCGTTGGTCGCAAGCGCCGCGGCCTGGATCTGCCCGTTGGACAGCAGCTCGAGCTCATTGGCAGACGATGTGTCCAACACCGTCACCTCGACCGTGCCCGTACGCTCATCAGCTTCATCGACGGTAAAGTCGAGCGGGAACTGCGTAAAGCCGTTACCCCACTCAAGGCCGCCCTTGAGCGCGGTCGAGACGGTATCCACCGAAACGCTCTCGGACAGGTTGGCGGTATTCAGACGGCGCATCACGCCGTAGCCGATCTGCATGCCCACGATCAGCACCAGAATACCGATGACCACGGCCATCGCGGTCTTCGTAATGGTATGGCTCACCTGCGAGCCCGAAGGATCGTCCTCGGACAGCGGGTCGATATGTTTTGCCTGGCTCGCGCGGTCCTCACTGCGCAGCTGCGCTAGCGCCGCTTTGTCACCGCGCTTGGCCGCAGCCTCCTTCTCACGCATGCGCTCGGTTCGCTTTTTGGCAAGCGTGGGATCCAAGACACCGGATGCATCGATTTCGGAGAATAACTCCGTCACTTCTTCCGGAGTCAAAGGGTTCTTGTCAGCCATAAACTTCCTGTCATATCAATCAGTCGAGCTCGTGCGCACGCGCACCTTCGAACTGCATTCGATAGTAACGGGCATAGGTGCCGCCACGGGCGAGAAGCTCCTCGTGCGTGCCACGCTCCACAACGCGACCATGCTCAACGGTCGCAATCTCATCGGCATGCTTAATGGTCGAAAGACGATGGGCGATGATAATCGTGGTGCGGCCGCGTGCCAGCTCTTCGAGTGACTCCTGCACCGCCTCCTCGCTCTCGTTATCCAAAGCACTCGTTGCCTCGTCCAAAATCAGGATCTTGGGGTTCTTGAGAAACACGCGCGCGATGGCAACGCGCTGTTTCTGTCCGCCCGAAAGACGGCTGCCGCGCTCGCCCACGACCGTGTCATAGCCCTGTGGAAGCGACTCGATAAAGGCATCGATGTTGGCGCGACGGGCGGCCTCGGCGATCTCCTCTGTCGTAGCGCCCGGCTTGCCGTAGGCGATGTTCTCGCCGATTGTTCCGTCAAACAGGTAGACATCCTGCTGCACCAGGCCGATGGCGCGGCGCAGGCTCTGCTGCGTCACATCGCGCACGTCCTGGCCGTCGATGCTAATGGATCCGGCAGCCACGTCATAAAAGCGCGGCAGCAGCGAACAGGTCGTGGACTTGCCACCGCCCGAAGGGCCAACCAAAGCGATGGTCTGCCCGGGCTTGATGGACAGATTCATATGGTCGATAACGGGACGCTCTTCGGCATCGCCCTCGCCCAGCTCAACGTCCTCGTAGTTAAAGCACACGTCGTGATAATCCACGGCGCCGGCGGTCACCTGCAGATCCGTGGCGCCCGGCTTGTCCTGGATATCCGGCGCGGTCGAGAGCACCTCGTCCATACGCTTAAAGCCGGCGATAGCCTTCTGATACGTTTCGGCCGAATTGACGAGTGTCTCGAGCGGCGTGCAGAACAGCGAAATATAGAGTGCAAAGGTCGCCATATCGACCGCCTGCAGCTGCCCCTGGGCGACCAGCCAGCCGCCCAGCAGCACCACGATCACATAGAGCACACCCGAAAGCAGGCCATATGTCGCGGTATAGACGCCCATGGCGTGATACATGTTCTCCTTGGACGAAAGATAGCGATTGTTTGAGGCGCGGAACTTGAAGCGTTCGGTCTCCTCATTGGCAAAGCTCTTGACCACGCGCATGCCCGCCAGCGAATCCTGCAGCTGCGCATTGATGCCGCTGATCTTTTTGCGGTTGTCGCTAAAAACCTCGCGCATGCGCATGTTCTGCCAAAACATGATGACCGCAAACGCTGCTGTCACCACAGCCATGGCAAGCGCCAGCACCGGGGCGATGGTAAAGAGGATCACAAACGAGCCGATAATCTCGATGCCGCAGATGATGATCCACTCGGGCACGTGATGCGCCGCCTCGCAGATATCGAACAGGTCGTTGACCACGCGACTCATCATGTCACCCGAGCTGTTACGGTCGAAGTACGCAAAGCTAAAGCGCTCGTACTGGTCAAACAGGTCCTCGCGCATCTTGGACTCCATGCGCGCGCCCATCACGTGGCCCCAGTAGCTCACAAAGTAGCGGCAGGCGCAACGGATGATATACATCAGCACCAAACCCACCGCGATCATACCGAGCGCCTGCATAATGGCAGCCTGACCCTGGGTAAACAACCCGCCGGTCAGATTGCGCAGAATAATAGGAAACGCAAGGTCAATGGCAGCAAGCACCAGAGCGCAAACAGTATCGGCAACAAAAAGCCCCATCTGGGGCTCGTAATACGAGAGAAACCTTTTAAACATAATCACCTTACGCGGTTTTACCAAACCGCGTTTCGTCTCGACGCTGCAAGTGCTCCATTTGGACAATCTGGCCTTCAATCGTCGGTCGCGTATATCCATACGCTTCCCTCCTCTTTTAGGCCACCTTGTCTCAAATGGAGCACTTTCGCTGACTTATACAAACCTGCGGGATCATTCCCGCTCGTTAAAGATCGGCCCCGCCTAGTCGGTGCGCGATGCTGTCGCAAGCAAGCGCGCCCACGACGGTCTTGGCGTCTTCGATCTTGCCGTCGAGTACGGCGTCGATCAACTCGGGCAGCGGCACCAGGTCCACGTTGACAAACTCGTCATCATCGGGGTTGGGCGCATCAAACTCCAGCTTGGTAGCCAAGTAGATGTGAATGATCTCGTCGCAAAAACCACAGGACGTGACAATCGACGTCAAAAAGCGAATGCGACCAGCCCTAAAGCCCGTCTCCTCATGCAGCTCGCGTTTGGCGCAATCGAGCGGGTCCTCGCCTGGATCGAGCTTGCCGGCGGGAATCTCGACCGTCACACGGTCGATGGCGGTGCGGTACTGACGCACCAGCACAATCTTGCCGCTCTCGGTCAGCGCCACAACGGCCGCCGCACCCGGATGGCGAACGATATCGCGGGCGCTGCGGCGACCGTTAGGCAGCTCAACCTCAAGACGGTGGACGTCGAGGATCTTGCCCTTCCAGGCGCACTCCTCCGAAAGAATCTTCTCGTGCAGCTCGGCATCGTGCGGGTCGTCGTCGCCCAGCACCAGCGCCGGCTCGTCAGCGACCTCGCCACCAGGTTCGCCCTCGGCGTGCCCATACATGCGGCTGTCCTCCTCGACGATCTGTGCGTCCACGAGCTCTTCGTTCTTCTCGTCCATCCGTCTCATTCCTCTCGGATTTTAGGCATCCCAGGCGTCGCGGCCGCGCAGCGCGCGCAGGCCGATGTCGTGGCGCAGGGTCTTGCCTTCAAAATCAATCTTCTCGCAGGCCTCGTAGGCAAGGTTGCGAGCGTTCTCGAACGTGTCGCCCAGAGCGGTCACGGCAAGCACGCGGCCACCATTGGTCACGAGCTGGCCGTCCACCACGGCGGTGCCCGCGTGGTACACGGTCACGTTCTCCATGGCCTCGGCGTCGGCGATACCGGTGATGACCTTGCCCTTCTCGTAGCTGCCGGGATAGCCCGCGCTCGTCAGGACAACGGCCACAGCCCACTCGTCACGCCAGTCGAGCTCAATCTGATCGAGCTCGCAGTTGGCGCAGGCGAGCATGACCTCAACCAGGTCGTTCTTAAGGCGCGGCAGCACGACCTGCGTCTCGGGGTCGCCAAAGCGGGCATTGAACTCCAGCACCTTGGGGCCGGCAGGCGTGAGCATAAAGCCGCCATACAGGCAGCCGCGGTAGTCGATGCCCTCGGCAGCAAGCTCGGCAACGGTCTGCTCCATGACCGCCACCATGGTGGCGTGTTCCTCGTCGGTCACGATGGGCACCGGGCTGTAGACGCCCATGCCGCCGGTGTTGGGGCCCTTGTCGCCCTCGAGGGCGCGCTTGTGGTCCTGCGAGGTGGCCATGGGGCGCACGGTCTTGCCGTCGGTAAAGGCGAGCAGCGAGCACTCGGGACCAACGAGCATCTCCTCGATGACCACAGTATTGCCGGCATCGCCAAAGGTGCCGCCAAAGCACTCGCGCACGGCCTCCTCGGCCTGCTCAAGTTCGATCGCCACGATGACGCCCTTGCCCGCGGCAAGGCCGTCGGCCTTGACGACCAGCGGGGCGCCCTGCTCGCGCACGTAGGCGAGAGCCGAAGCCTCGTCGGTGAACGAGCCGTAGGCTGCCGTCGGGATACCGGCGCGCTCCATGAGCTGCTTGGAGAACAGCTTGGAGCCCTCCATCTGGGCACCCTCGGCACCCGGGCCAAAGCAGGGAATACCCGCCGCGCGCACGGCGTCGGCCACGCCCGCCACGAGCGGAGCCTCGGGGCCAATTACCACGAGTCCGCATCCGTGGCTCTGCGCAAACGCCGCCACGGCCGCAGGATCGCAGTCGTCGAGAACAACGTTCTCGCCGCAGCTCGCGGTGCCGCCGTTGCCCGGCGCGATGTAGAGCTTGCCGGCGCGCGGTGATGCTGCGAGCTTAGCTGCCAAAGCATGCTCACGGCCGCCGCTGCCCAACAACAGGATGTCGATGGTTTGAGTGTCCGCCTTCAAGGGTGCCTCCTCTATGGATGAATGGCCCGCTCCGCGCGAGCCCTTTGCAAGCAAATATACCCCTCGGCCGCCCGCTTGGGCTGCAAAGGGGTATATCGCAATAACCAAATAGTCCCGATTACTTCCAGAATCGGTTGATGATCTGCTCGCGACCGGCGCCGACGCCAATGAACGTCACGCGGGTGTGTGCCAGATCCTCGATAAACGCCACGTAGTCCTGAGCCTCCTGCGGCAGCTCATCAAAGCTGCGGCAACCGGTGATGTCGCACTTCCAGCCGGGGAGCTCCTCGTAGATGGGCTTGGCATGCTCAAAGCGCACCTGATGCTCGGGCACGCTGGTGTAGCGCTCGCCATCGACGTCGTAGGCCACGCACACCTTGATGGTGTCGAAGGCCGAAAGCACGTCGAGCTTAGTCAGGGCGATATCGGTGAGGCCGTTGACGCGTGAGGCGTAGTTGGCGATGGGGCCGTCGAACCAGCCGCAGCGACGACGGCGACCGGTGGTCACACCGTACTCATAGCCCTCCTCGGTCAGCGTGTGGCCGGCCTCGGACTCATAGGAAAGCTCGGTGGGCATGGGGCCCGAACCGACGCGGGTGATATAGGCCTTCATGACGCCCAGCACGCGGTCGACGTTCTTCATGCCCACGCCGGAGCCGGTGATGGCGCCGCCGGCGGTGCAGTTGGAAGACGTCACGTACGGATAGGTGCCGTGGTCGATGTCGAGCAACGTCGCCTGGGCGCCCTCAAACAGCAGGTCCTTGTCCTCATCGATCATGTTGTTGAGCAGCAGGCTCGTCTCGGTGATGTAGGGACGCAGGCGCTCGGCCATGGGCAGGTACTCGTCGCAAATCTGGTCCACGGTGTAGGTGGGCAGGTTGTAGATGAGCTCAAGCTCGGGGTTCACGCGGGCGAGAGCGGTCTCCAGCTTGTCGCGGAACAGCGCCTCGTCCAGCATATCCTGCATGCGCAGGCCAATGCGGGCCATCTTGTCCTGATAGCACGGACCGATACCGCGCTTGGTGGTACCGATGTTCTTCTTGCCGAGCTTCTGCTCAAAGGCGCCATCCAGGTCGATGTGGTACGGCATGATGACATGCGCGTTGCCGCTAATCTTGAGGTTCTTGGTGGTGATGCCGTCGGCCTCGAACATGTCGATCTCCTCAAGGACAACCTTGGGGTTGACGACGCAGCCGTTACCGATCACCGACACATGGTCGGAATACATGATGCCGGAGGGCACCTGGTGCAGGCCGTACTTCTTGCCGTTGACGACGATGGTGTGGCCGGCGTTGTTGCCGCCCGAGTAGCGCACGACGGCATCGAAGTCACCGGCGACCAGGTCGCAGATCTTACCCTTGCCCTCATCGCCCCACTGGGCACCGACCAAAACGGTTGACGGCATGTTTACTCCTTACATTCATGGACTGTCTACGCGCCACGCCGGCACGCAGAAGCACAAAACATTCCCAGTATACCCGTGCAACGGGCGCCTGTCCTACTCCTCGGCATGTGCCCCATCAAGCTCATAGAACTTGGTGGATGCCGGCAGGAACATCAGGTCGACGTCGCCGATCGGGCCCGAACGGTTCTTGGCCACGACGATACGCGTAACGCCCTCGTCGGGTCGATCGTCGCGCGAGGCCTCGGCCTCGTCGGCGGATCGGTCCAAGAACATAACGATATCGGCGTCCTGCTCGATGGAGCCCGATTCACGCAGGTCGGACAGCTGCGGGCGCTTGCCGGTACGGGATTCGACCTGACGCGAGAGCTGCGATAGCGCGATGAGCGGGATCTTGAGCTCCTTGGCCATGATCTTCAGACCACGCGACATCTCGGAGACCTCGACGGTACGGCTCTCGGAGCGGCGTCCCGGCGGAGGACTCACCAGCTGCAGGTAGTCCAGGATGATGATGGCCTTCTCCTTGTTGTGGAGCATGCGGCGGCTCTTGGCGCGAATCTCGGTCACCGTGGTGCCGGGCGTATCGTCAATCAGAATATCGAGCTTGGACAAGGTCTGCGTGGCCTCGTTGATATTGGCCCACTGCTCGGGGCTAATGCGGCCCATGCGGAAGTCACTGATCGAGATCATGGCGTAGGCGCAAATCAGGCGCTGGGCAATTTCCTTGCCCGACATCTCCAGCGAGAAGAAGCCGACGGTATAACCGGCAGCGGCAGCGTTGAGCGCCAGATTCAGAGCGAACGACGTCTTACCCACAGCAGGGCGGGCGCCGATGATGATGAGCTGGCCCTCGCGAAAACCCATGAGCATGCGGTCGAGCGACGGGAAGCCCGTGGGCACGCCCGCAGCCTGGCCACCGGCCTGGCACACTTCCTCGGCCTCGTTATAGGCCTCGACCATAAACTCGGTCAGCGTCTTGTAGCTCGACTTGACCTCGCGTGCCGTGACCTTGAGCAGCTTACTCTCGGCCAGCTCCACGACCTCTTTGGTATCGGTGGGGGCGTTATATGCCAGCGCGTTGATCTCGTTGGTGGCGCCGATCAGCTCGCGCAGCATCGAATCGCGGCGAACGATGGCGGCATGATGCTGCCAGTTGACGAGCGACAGGGTCTGACCCATCAACTCCAAAATGTACGCTTCGCCGCCCACGGCATCGAGCTTATTGATGCTTCGCAGGTAATCGATCAGCGAGATGGAGTCGATGGGAATGCGGCTGTTGTACATATCGACCATCGCGGTATAGATGGTCTTATGAATGGGCCGGTAGAAGTCATCGGGCTGCAGCTCGACCTGGGCCTCTTCGACCACCTCGGGCGATAGCAGCATAGCGGCCAGTACATTGGCCTCTGCATCTTGGTTTTGGGGAAGACCCAACTTGGAGCCGCGGTCCTCAACCGTCAGCCCGGTCTCCCTATCGTCATATGCCATGAGCATCCTCATTCATATCGCTTGCGAGCATCCATAGTATCAGCCACGGTCCCAAAACGCGCCGCGCGCCGCCAATCATCACCGAACCAAACGGATGAACGGTCCTGTATATAGGACTTCGACGCAACGTTCACCATGAAACTCACTCAGCGCAAAAAACAAAAGGGCGCCCTGGTTTCCCAGAGCGCCCTTCTTAGAACAAGATTGTTGCGTTGCAGCAAATGCTACTCGGCAGCAGCCTCAGTCTCGACCTCGGCGGTCTCGGCCTCGGCGACCTCAGCGGCCTCCTCGACCTCAGCCTCGGCAGCGAGCTCCTCGGCGGTAACGCCGACGAGAACGACAACCTCGGCCTTGATCTCGCGGTACAGCGAGATGGCAACGGTGTGGGCACCGGCAACCTTGATGGGCTTACCGAGCTCGACGCGCTTGCGGTCGATGTCCATACCGAGCTGAGCCTTGATGGCGTCAGCGATCATAGCGGCGGTAACGGAGCCAAAGAGGATGCCCTCGTCGCCGACCTTGACGTCAACGGTGACCGTCTTGCCCTCGAAGGCAGCCTTGGTCTCGTTGGCGGTAGCCAGACGGACGGCCTCGCGCTTGGCGATGTTGTTGCGACGCTCGTCAAGCTGCTTGAGGTTGCCCTTGGTGGCGGCAACAGCGAGCTTCTTGGGGAACAGGAAGTTCTCAGCGTAACCCTGAGCGACCTCTACGACGTCACCCTCGCCGCCCTTGCCCTTGATCTCATCGAGAAGAATAACCTTCATGATGCGTCTCCCTTCTTAGCCGCGGTCGCGGTTGCCACGAGAGGAAACCACGGGGACGGTGTACGGCAGGAGTGCCATCTCGCGGGCGCGCTTGATGGCATTGGCGATGTCATGCTGATGCTGCGTGCAAGCGCCAGTGACGCGACGGGGCTTGATCTTGCCACGGTCGGTCATGTACTTACGGAGAAGCTGAGTGTCCTTATAGTCGATGAACTCAGTGTTCTCCTTGCAGAACTGGCAGTACTTACGACGCGGCTGACGTGCAGAAAAATCATTAGCCATGTCAAAATACCTTTCATTTGGCAACTTCGGCGAACCGAAGCCGCCTCTCACTCAAAAATAGGTGAACAACCCTTAGAACGGGATGTCCTCATCGTAGACGTCGACCGCGGGCGGCGTAGCCACCGGTGCGGCAGGACGTGCTGCGGGCGCGGGAGCTGCGGGGGCGTAACCACCCTGATCGTAGCCACCCTGGCCACCACGGGAGCTCATAAACTCGATCTCATCGACGATGACCTCAAGCTTGCTCCGGCGCTGGCCGTCGCGCTCCCAAGAGCTGTAGCGCAGCTTGCCCTCGATCGCGACCTTGTTTCCCTTTGCCAGGAAACGGCTCACGGCCTCGGCGCGGGTGCCGAACATGGTGCAGTCGACAAAGTTGGGATAGTCCTCCCACTCGCCAGTCTGCGCGTTGCGGCGACGATCGTTCACGGCGACGCCAAAGGACAGAACCTGGGTTCCGCCGGCGGTGGCGCGCAGCTCGGGATCGCGGGTGAGGTTACCGGTGATGTTCACTCGATTGATGCTCATAACTCACTACTTCCTCTTGGGGCACAAGCCCAGTCCAAAACGACAGTCTTACTCCTGGTCGTCGCGACGGACGATCATGTGGCGGACCACAGCGTCGGTGATGCGCAGGACGCGATCAAGCTCGGCGATCTGGGTAGGATCTGCGTGGAAGTTGATGAGGGTGTAGTCACCATCGGTGAGGTCGTTGATCTCGTAGGCGAGCTTGCGCTTGCCCCACTCGTCAACGGAGTCGACCTTGCCAGCGCCCTCAGCGATCGTGGTATCGATACGCTTCATAACAGCGAGACGAGTCTCGGGGTCGAGCGACGGGTCAACAAAGAACAGCAGTTCATAAGCCTTCATATTGTCACCTCCTCTGGGCAAATGTGGCTTCAGGTCGTGAAGGTGCGCCTGAAGCAGGAAAAGACTTGGTAATAATATCTTTCAACCTCCTAGGCTGCAAGAATATGCAGCTACAACCTCATGACCTCCACATATGCCCATACTCACACGACGTTTCATGCGCATTCCAACCAAATGCTGACCAAAAGCTTGACGGATCTGTTGACAAGATACGGTGCCGTGGGGACAAGCTGAGCCAAGCCGCAGGTCAACGGGCACAAGGCTGTGGTCGCAAAATGCATACCAGTGGCCCACAGCACCACCCAAAGATTTTTAAATTCATTGCCAAGTCGCTTATGAATACCCTTTTTTGAACAATTGAGTTGATCAACCACGCTGGTCGGAAGCCGTTTTTTGGCACCTTAAACCCCACTGCAACGTCAAGCGCGGCAAGGCGTTTTAAAAAATGCCAACTTTTCTGTTTGCACTTTGCGATTCCTCGTGTATACTGACTCTCGCATTTAACGGAGAGTTGTCCGAGTGGCCGAAGGAGCACGATTGGAAATCGTGTAGGCGTCAAAAGCGTCTCCAGGGTTCAAATCCCTGACTCTCCGCCAGTTAATTCCAAAGCAGGCCTTCGAGCCTGCTTTGTTTTTACCCCACGCGGAGGGGTGGCAGAGTGGTTGAATGCGGCGGTCTCGAAAACCGTTTGGCCTGTATAAGGTCACGAGGGTTCGAATCCCTCCTCCTCCGCCATTTTGGTTGAGAAAGCTCCCGAAAACGGGGGCTTTTTTTGTTTAGAGTCCCTTACAAGCAAATACGGCGGAGGAGGAGGGATTCGAACCCGTCAGGACGCGGAGCGTAAAGAAAACGCGCCAGTGGCGCGTTTTTAGCGCAGTGCGGTCGGTGCAAGCCGACCGCATAAATTTTGAGCTCCGCTCAAAATTTGGACATCCCTCCTATTCAGCCACGCCCCCATCGCGGTCGATTCCAGCCCAAATCTCAAACGCGTACACCACCCTCCAAAGATGTCAAAAAATGTCGTTTTTGGAGGGTGATGTACACGTTTGCATATGACACACACTGTGCACGAGTCGACTTACTCGCATCCGGTATATTTCCCCACCTCAACGGACATAAGAGTTGGGTATCGACTCAGAGTGAGAGGCCCCCAATGGATACCCCTGTTCTCGTTTCGCATAAAACTGCGTGGCTTGTCCATCATGCTCCGTGGGACTTGGTGCAAGCCGTCGCACAACGCGACTACCAGATAGGTGCGCGAGGCCTCTCCACCCAGCAACGCATCGCTCGCATACGACAGGCCCTCACCGACTGCGGCATTCCGCCCGATATGCTCAAGACTATCGACATCTCCGTAGTATTTGCTTTCGAGCGAATTCGCACCAACGGTGTCACTTGCCATGTTCTCGGCCAAAACCTACCCTACAACCACATTGACGAGTTGACGCCCGGCATCTTTATCACCGACGAAGCCTTCACCTTCGTGCTCGCTGCCGAATGGATGGATAGGATCGAATACCTCGAGTATGGCTACGAAGTTTGCGGCAACTATCGCATGGGCCCCAATCCCTCTGACCCTTATACCGAGCAATCAGCAACCACCTCCAAGGACGAAATTGTCGAGCTACTCGATCGGCACCCTGGCAAACCCGGCGCCACGCGCGCACGTCTCGCGCTCAGACACATCTACGACCACTCGGCCTCGCCCATGGAGACTGCATCGGCAATTGCCCTTTCGCTCCCAGCGAGCGAAGGCGGCGTTGGCATTCGAGGTATCGAGCTCAACCAACCACTCGAGATCCCTCAACGTCTCTGGCATTGCACAAAAGCCCGAACACTCAAAATCGATGCCCTCATTACCTATAAGCGCAAGGAACTCGGCATCGAATATAAGGGCGGCTTCCACGACGAGGTCGAACGCAAGGGAGCGGACGCGGAACGAGAGGCCGCGCTCGCCCAAATGGGATATCGAATCGTTACGCTCACCTCGGCACAGTTTGCGAACCAGCTCGCCTTTCACCGTGCCATGAATAGCATTCGCGAAGCCCTCGGTATGCCTCGCTGCACTGATGCCGAGTATCAGCGAAAGCAAAACGAACTGCGCAAGACGCTTATCCGCAACTGGAAGGGCATGAAGGACATTGAGACGCCCTCCGAGTAACGTCGACCCGCACACCCCGCGCCAAAACATGTACATCACCCTCCAAAACCGACATTTTTCAACATCTTTGGAGGCTGATGTACATGTTTGGAACTTATGACCGTGCCCAGTCCCGACCGTTTACCGAGCAATAGGGTCGCCACGCCCGTCAAGCATGTACTATGTACGGGCATTGTCTAAACCCACGATCCAAAGGACCCCATCTTGCCCGTCGTCGCCGCTATGACCATTACCTCACATGCATCGGATGCTATGGTCGCCATTCCGTTTTGGCTCGAGATGTTCGCTGTTGTCGCTGCATCGATCTCGGGCGTGTTGGTCGCGCGCGAGCATAAGCTCGACCTGGTGGGCGCGGTCGCACTCGCCGTGGTCTGTGGCCTGGGCGGCGGTCTCTTGCGCGACATGACGCTGCAGGTGGGCAACGTCTACATCCTCAACCAGCCGATGGCACTCCCACTTTCCATCGCCACGGCAGCCATCATCTACATTTTCCCGGCAATCGTCGACAAGCCCGAAAAACTCATCCCCTTGCTCGATATCATCTCGGTCGGCATCTATGCGGCAACCGGCGCAGACAAGGCGCTGGTCTACGGCTTTGCGCCCGTCGTTTGCATCATGATGGGCTTCTTCACCGCAGTAGGTGGCGGCATGCTGCGCGACGGCTTTATGGGCGTGGTTCCGGGCATTTTTCAACGCACTAACTTTTATGCCATCGCGGCCATCGCCGGATCGACAAGCTACGTGTGTCTCGTTATGAGCGGCATCATGAGCAATGTCGCCGCGCTGATCGTATGCGTTGTCGTGACCATGGGTCTGCGCTGGCTCTCGCTGCGCTTTGACATCAAAAGCCCCACCGAAGAGGACATCGCGCGCTTTTTGCATCGCAAAAAGTAGGTAGCGCGGGCTCATCCTTCGAAATGCAACCGAGAGGTTCTTTTAGAGCGCCCGCGCGTTGGGTACCCTGTTAAGTACATATCGAGCATCTGACGAAGGATTCACTATGTCCCGCAATCAATTCCCGTCGACCCAGCGCCGTAAAGCGTGGGGCCGCATCACCATCCTATTCGCGCTCATCGCGCTGGCGCTCACCGCACTTCCCACGGCGTCATTTGCCGGCACGGACACGGCAGGCAACGTACTTGCAACCGACAACGACTCTAATCCGTCCGGTGTCGAGGGCGACCTGTATTGGGCCGGTCAGAGTCTCGAACTGGACGATGTCTCCATCGACCGCGATATCATTGCCGCGGGCGATACCCTCTCAATTCGCGACTGCACGGTGGGCGGCGCCGTCCGTCTGGCGGCACGCACCATCGACATTGCCAAGACCACGGTTGATGGCAGCGTGACCGTTGCTGGCCAGCATGTCGTTCTCAATTCCGACAGCACCGCCAACTGTTTCTACGCGATAGGCGAGACGGTCGCCTTGCGAGGCTCCACCAAGTCGGCAGCGCTCGCGGGCGATACGGTAACCATCGACGGCACCGTCGATGGCGATGTCGAGGTTTGGGCCGACAAGCTCATCCTGGGCAAGAACGCCCACATCACCGGCACCGTGAACGCGCACGTCTCCGAGGACCCCGAGCGCGCCGCGGGAGCCGAGGTCGGCGCACTCAAGATCGACCGCACCGAGAACGAGGATACTTCCACCGTTAACGATGTCATCGGCGGTATCGTCGCCGCGGCACTCTCGACCTGCTTTGTCGCCCTGCTGCTCGAGCTCGTCTTTCCGCGTGCGACTGCCAGCGCCGCCGGTATGCTCCACCAGCGCCCCATGCCCCTGTGGGTGAGCGGTCTTCTGGGCACGATTGCTATCGTCCCCGCCGTCCTACTGCTAATTATCTCTATCGCTGGCCTGCCGCTTGCCGGAACCCTCTTATGCGGCGTTATCGGCATCGCATTGGTGTCGAGTGCCTTTGCGGGGTGCGCGCTCGCCCGCATGGTCGGACACAACCAGAACCGCTACGCTATGGCAGCCGTGGGCGGCATAATCGCAGGCGCGCTCACGGGGCTTCCCCTCGTAGGTGACTTCATCAGCGGCGTGGCCTTTGTCTTTATGCTCGGCTACGTTATCCAGATCATCTGGCGAAACGCCCGCCTCAAGCCGCAGCAGCCGGCTAACACGCCAGGACTCCCCACCGCTTAGCCGCCAACCACCACAAAGGGGACAGGCACCTTTATGGTGGTGCAAGAGGATCAGGTTTCTTTGCACCAACAAACGAGGCGGGGCACCCGATCGCATCAACCGGGTGCCCCGCTTTTTCATATCTCGTGTTGATATTCGAGACGAGCAATTACTCCTCAGAGCCGTCGTCGCGCTTACGACTACGGATGAGGTGCGCCACGCCAATGCACAGCACCGCGCCACCAGCGATCCAAGTGAAAGTCACACCGTTAAGACCGGTCAGCGGGAGGTTAATCTGCTTGGTATCGCCGACGGTGATGTTGAAGGTGCCATCATCGGTGTTAATAAGGGTGCCTTCTTTGAAATCAAGCTTATTATCGCCAACCTTTCTGGCACTTGTATCGTTGAGGCCAGCGATGACCTTGGTTTCCTGGCTGGTTTTAAGCTCACCAGTGACTCTGGTGAGGCCAGCGGCCGGGCCATCGTCGGTCATGGTCGGCCTGATCTCGAAGGTGAAGGGGTCGACTGCGGTGTAGCCATCGGGAGCAGAAACCTCCTTGACGGTGTAGACGCCAGCATCGAGACCGGTAAGCGTAATGACACCATCGCCGTTCGTCTTAAGAATAACCTCGTTGGTGCTCAATTTGCCCTTATCATCGACATACTTTACTTGTTCGTTTTTCTCGTCTCCATTGGTCGTAATGGTGAACTGAGCATTTGGAAGTTTCGTCTCGGTACCCAGGTCGACCTTATTGATCCTGAGACCGTAGGTGTAGTCCTTGACCGTATCGGGCGGGGTCTGGCCTTTGCTATCCTTGTCCATGGGATTGTTGGAGTACTTAAGTATCACGGCGTTGTTGTTACTCTCAGTGCCAGCAACAATAGCGTGCTCGTTAATCCGTGCCGTATAAGAGACAACGATATAGGAGTCCTTAGTGACGCCCTTGACGGTCTTCAGGTTATCGCAGGTCCACTTCGTCGTCATGCTGCCATCCTCGGCGGCCGTGTCGGTCGATTTAATGAAGTTGGTAGTAATATCCGTACCCTTCTTGCGGGCGAGATCGGCCTTAGCGTCGTTCCTGTTCTTATACAGATAGACCTTGGCGCCCTCCTGCAGCGTCAGACCCTTGGAGATCTGGTCGGAGAACTGGTAGAAATACGTGCCGTACTTGTCGAAGTTCTCGGCGACGGTGCCATAAAGGTTGTACGTCACGTCCTGGCCGATCTGAGAGTCAGCAGCGTCGTGCTCCATACCGTCGGCGTCGCTCACGATCTTCTTCTCGACAGTGGGGACGCCCGTTTTCTCGGTAATTTTAACAGGCGCGCTTCCCACGACAGTGAAGATGGGGGACGTACCCGCGTCACCAGTCTCGATGGTGCCGGGATCGGTTACGAAGAGCCAGTAACCATGTTCAAGACCGGAAACGGTTTTGCCGGTCGTCGTCACGCTTTCGGTAAGACCGTCCACTCTGTCGGCAATCTTGTATGGAATGGAACCGAACTCAACGCGGGTTGTCTTACCGGCTCCCTCTACCTTTTTCGTGATCCAGTCCGCGGCGTCTTGGGCGGTCCTTCCCGCATAGGACTCGTCCTCCACCTGGATAAAGCTCTCGACAGCATTCTGCACATTAATGTTTGCCCACGTAATGTTGCTGACGGTTCCATTGGTGGCAACATCGGCCCTGAAAATCTGATAGCCCTTGAACTCGGTAGTGTTACCCTCAACGTTCTCGATAGTCACCGAACCGTTCGCAGTCGTCGCACCCTCAACCGCGAACGCCATGGTCACCGGGGCCATCACGCAGCCGAAGCTCAGCGCTGCTGTGAGGCCGGCGGTTACTGCCAGGCGGGCGATGTTCTTGGTTATCTTCATGTTTGGTCCTCTTTCTTGGAGGGTTCTCTAGTAACTTTTTCAAAACCAATGATCATCAGGTCGGTAGACCTGCTCGTCACTCGCTACGGAGGCAGTACGCCATTGAGCAAGGGGGGGGGACAATTATTTTTCACGGCGACCTCCTCCTCGCTTGATGACGAACGCGGCGACAATAGCCGCCACTCCGATGGCAGCCAAAGCCGCCACCAGCACCAACGTTCTATCTCCCGTCGAGGGCATAAAGCCTCGACTAACTTCTTTGCTTGGGGTGTTGAGCACTGACAGTTCAATCGAACCCGTCCCGGCATCGGCTGCATCAACCCGCAGAGGGCTTTCGACCGATACAGTCACCTTGGGCTTCGCGGCCGCCACCTGTTTAACGTCCAGACCCTCGGCCGTAACCGTCACCGTACGCTTGCCCCCAAAGGCGGTGTAGCCCTTGGGTGCCGCGATTTCCTCGACGGTGTAGACGTCCGCGTCCGCACCGGTCAATTCCACATGGCCGTCCGCGCCCGTGGTGACACAAGCGTCGGCATCCGTCGACCACGAGCCGTCAGTCGTTAGGATGCGCCCGCGGTCATCGATGATGCGCAGCTTGGCGCCCGCGATCGGTTTATCGTCCGAGCTTGAGCGCTTGATCAGACTGAGACCCCAGGTGTAGGCGCACGCGTCATCGCTCGGCGTGCGGGTGAATCCGACGTCGCCGGACTGGTCGGCGAGGGGAGAGCGCGGGTAGCGCAGGTAGACCTCGTTGGGGTTGCCCTTGGTGGCGCCTCGATTGCAGTTGGCCCCCAACGGCGCATTGTAGACAGCAACCACGCGGGCGCCCGCGGTGAAGGCGTCGGCCCCGCCGAGCGCGGCGATCAGGTCGCCGGTGCGCACGGTGAAGGTCTTACCGTCCGCCGCTACCTTGGTGGCGCACTGGGCCGTGATATCGGTCCAGCCCTTCGCGGGCTCGGTGCCGACACGGTCGTCCTTACCGGCCGAGACGGCGTCGAAGCCGCCGTCCGTGCCCGCCGCCGCGTACACGCGCATGCTCGCGGCCACCTTGGAGGGGTCGAGCCCCGCGCCCATGGTGTCGACGAACCGCACCGTATAGGTGTCGTAGGCGGCAAGGCCCGCCGGGACCGTGGCAGAGAGGCGCCAGTACAGGTCGTCGGCGACCGTGGCGTCGGCGGCCTTCTGCCAAGCGGCGGTGCTGTCCTCCAGCACATGCTTGGACACCTTGGGGGTCGCCGCCTTGGGCTTGACGGTGACGGCGGCGCCGCCGACCAGGGCCATGATCGGCGCGGTGCCGGCCTCGTTCTGGGAAATGGCCTCGTCGTCGGCGACGATGAGCCAGTAGCCGCAGGGCAGCTCGGCCGTCGTGCCCGCGTTAAGGGTCACAGAAGGGACGCCGACTTTGCAAATTGCTCTGGCAAGTTTTGCTGTCAGCGTGGTCGTCATGTGCCCGTCGGCATTCATCCATTCGGCAGCCTCTTGCGCCGTCGATGTCGAGCTATCGAGCCCCGCATCATGTAGCACCGAAAGAGCAGTTTGACGAACCGTGTCATTCGCCCACGTTACGTCAGTTGCAATTTTTTGGCCAGCATCGTCATCGTCGGCAACGGTCGCCAAAAAGAGCCGGTACGCGTCATACCGCGTCGCAACCGTACCGTCCACCGTAATGGCACCAGTATCGGCAGCATGAACCGTCCCAGGGGCAATCGCGAAAGACAGAATAGCGACCATGATTATCGTCGCGGCAGCTAACAAGCGGCGGTTAAGCCTACTCACGGCTACCACCTCGATCCCGATCGCGATGGCGACGAGCATGCATCCATGTCGCAGCAAAACACAGCAGCGATGCACCAGCCAGATACGTCATAGTCAAGCCAGCCCCGCCCGCCTCAGGAAGCGTGGTCGAATACTTGTTGATAAAAGTCGGCGGCACCTGGGAGTCATCATCATACTTGACGACGGTGTCGAGCTGCTCATTTTTATTGTCGATAGTCACATTAACCGTGACATTGTGCCCGACTGTGTCGTAGGTGATGTGGTCCTTGACGTTGTTCTCGTCGGCGCCCTCGGGAACAACCTCGGAGATGGTGTAAGTATAGGTGCCGGCCTTGTTGTAGTCGACGTTGAAGGAGACGTTGCCCGCGGCATCATTGGTCACCGTCTGGAGCACCCTGTCGTCGCCATCCTTAAGCGCAAACGAGAACTGCCCCTCCTTGAACGTTCCACCTTTGAGCACCTTCTTTGCGTTAATGACCGCCTTGCCCGTCATGCGGTTGTCGTAGACCCAGATCTCGTCCTTCTTTGTATCGTCGATGATCTCCGCACCGTCGACGATGTCCTTTGCCTTAGTTAGCGCAGCCTGATAATCCTCTTCGCTCGCGCTGCCCTTGAGCATGATCCACGTGGGATCGGCCTTGGCATAGCCAACAGGCGCCTTGGTCTCCACGAGCTGGTAGAGCACGCAATTACTCATCTTCTTGTCGCTTGTGCCGAACGAGATTTTGCCGTTGTCGTCGGTCGCGGCCTCGTAAAACGGCGTTCTGGCGTTCTCTACATTTCCGTCATCCGCAACCTGGTCCATATTCACGCTGTAGAGCGTGAACTCCGCCCCTTTGAGCGTAGCACCGACCTGCTGCGCATCGTATTTGGTCATCGTGATATCGTAGCCGTTGCCGCCCGCACTGGCAGAAGCGCTCTGGATGGTCCATTTTTGCTCGTCGATCGCCGAGCCTTCCGTCACACCCGTAAGCTCGGCGGTATTGGAAAGAGACACCTCTTCACCGGGGTTTCCGGTCGGGATAACTTCGTACTCGACCTTGAGGTATTTCTCGTCGGGCACCTCAAGAGTCAACTTCGTACGCGAGCCAGATTCATCCTTGACTTGTTCCATCTTCGACGAATAGTCCTTATCAGTCAGCGGTGACCAGGCACCGTTCACGCACTCATAGACCTTAAGCGTCGACGGCACCAGCGTGCACTTGGCATCCATGGTATCGACGAGCTCGAGGAAGTCAGTGCCATTCTTAAGGGCAACGCCAGACTCGTTAACAAGAATGGTGTACTTAATACGGTTGCTATTACTGACTTGCTCACCAGTCTTTTTGATGACGTTGTTCTTAATGGTGACGGTGCCGCTACCGGTATCGAATTTCTTGTCTCCCGACTCGGCGCTTGCCGAGTTGGTGAACTTCACCTCATTCTTAGAGACATCGAGCTCGCTGCGCTTGACCGCTGTTTTGTATGTGAGCTTCGCATAGCCGGCATAGTCGCCAAGCCCAGTTGTGGGGATGGAGAAAGTGACCGTATTGCCGGCGCTGCTGACGTTGTCGGTGGCAAGCTGTTGATTGTCAACGACCGTCTTGGCCTCACTTCCGCGACCAAGCCCCGTATGCTCTTCGTAGGGATTCTGCACGAGCGTGAACTTTGCGGAATTCGCGACATAGCTCATACCATCCGGAAGGCTATCAACGATATTCAGCGGTTTCCCGCCCAGCTTTCCAGCTCCAAAGCATTCGAACTCGCCATTTGCGCCCTTATTACCCTTTTGGCGGTTTGCATACACCGTCCAGTCGACGATCCAGGCGCCCTTCTCATCCGAGCCGTTAACGGTATGCCAATCGAAGTTCTCAACCCAAGACACCTTCGACTCCGCTTTCGGCTTCTCGACCGCAGGCTTCGTTTCTTGGTTGACAACGTACTTGACGGGTTCGGTGAACGACCGCTGTAATTTCAGGCCCGGCGCGCTGACCGACGCAAAGTTTGAGTACCAGCCCGACAGCGCTTCTGATGTGGTGTTGTAGGTGATAACGGCGTAGTCCTCGTTCTCGAGAGCGGCTTTCACTTTGTCGGTAACGATGATTTTGAGGTCGTAGTTTTTCTTTGTTTCATTACCCGGATAGCTGGTCGTTGGTCTCCAGTCGGTGCCCGGAACCAGCTCGGTATTGCCGATTTTAATGGTAATGGAGCTTTCGTCGACACCGAGTTTCTGCGACCATGCCGACTGAAACGTGTCCTTCACCGTCACCTCGCCTGGATGGACCGCATTGACGATCGCCTTCAGCGCGACCTTCGTCTCCCATGTCGCCCTGCCCGTCGTCGCCGCCTCATCGGATCTCACGAGCCTCTTGGTGATCGGCACAACACCCGTCAGCTGCGGCGTGAAACTGCCTTCATCGGCACCGGAAACGGAGCCTTCGCGCTCGATGGCCGCGTCGTTATGCACGGTATCGTACGAGCTCGTATCGTTCATCTTTGCGTGATAGACGATGCGGTAGGTGGCGTACTTGTCGACAAGATCGGTCGGGAATGTGTAGGTAAACGAGCTCTGCGACGAGTCAAGCACGCCGCCCGGAAGAACCTCCGACCCCGAGCTGCCCTTGTAAACCGTGTAGCTCCCCATATAGGCCTGCTTATCGTCAAGCGTATCGGTGAACTTGTAGCCGCTCATGTCGGCCTTGATCTCGCCTTGGTTGAGCGTGACCGTCCACGTGATGTCGGACGGTGTACCCGAGCCGTTGGACTTGTTGATCATGTCGTAACGAAACTTGCTGGGAGCAGCAGTCATGGAGCCGCTCTGGCGATTGCTCAAGCCGCCCCACTCCCACGTTGCCGTGTTCTTGGATGCTTCTTGGTCGTTTATCCACTCGCCGTTGCTTGCTGAAACGCCGCTCTTTAGCTTCGTCTCATAGGCAATCGTGTGCTCCCCCTGGGAAACGTTGCCTAAGGTGTCGAGAGTCGCAATCTGACCGTTGATCGTTGGCTGCGGGCCGAGCTTCTTGCCATCGAGCGTGAAGCTGCCGTCCACAAACTCAAAGTTGTCGCCTAGGCTGTCAGTAAACTTGACGTTCGTAGCGTACGACTCGACGGTGAGCTTAACAGACCAGGTGACCTTGGCCACGCCGTCGGCTCCCTGGGAGAAGGCTCCCGATTTCTCCCCTTTGACGGCGCCATCCGTAGTTGGAATATTGATTGATCCCGCACCGGGGAACTTGATAGGTGTACTGCTGTCCGAGCCAGCGTTCTTATTTGCTAACTCAAATGAAAAATTGGCTCCGACAAAAATTTCCGCAGGGTTTTTGTCAAGCCAGCTCTTATCAAACGTAAAGATGATCTTATTGTCCTCGATTTTCCACGTGCCAGCCTTGTCAGCGGTCGCCTCCGGGCCCTCCATGAGGTTGCCACCGGCGTTATCGTCAACGACGATGGTGCCGGGAAGCTCATAGACAGCGATATAGTTCTCGGGCGAAGGCGCCTCGCCGCTTTTGAATTGTGCCGAAAAAGCCCCATAGAGCTTCGAAGTAGACGTTACGGCACCATTGAGGTCTTGAGTATGGTTCTCGTCGGTAAACAGCTTGACATCAACCTTCGCCGTCTTCTCATCGATCACAATCGGCGTCGGCGTCGTCGCATCCTCGGCGCGCACTGGAGCTGCGCCGTGAAAAACTGCGGCGGTGAGGCTAATTAAAATGAAATCAGGGCCGCCATACCCAGCGACCGCGAACGGTGTGCGTCCATAGTTGTCCCCTAATTCCTACAACACAGTGTGGAATACGGCGAATCGTCGGATCGACCACAAACCCCAACATCAACGAGAACCTACCTAGCGCATTGCAAGAACCCATTGGGGAGCAACTTCTAAGACGGTTCGTCTATGCCACAATGCATAAAATACAATATAGATACCAATCATGTAAACCGCAGGTAAAGAGGTCTTTTAATTTAATACCAGTTGATATTTACCTGTTAACGGTTTTGCATTAAAGCAGTTATATTCTGTGGAATTATGTATATGTTTAAACAACTTAACTTTGCCTGAAAAGCCACTCGGGGGATAACCTCCTCCACCGTGATGCAAAGTAACCTGTCCCCTTGCACCAAAAAGGGCGCCGACCATTGCGGTCGACGCCCTTTCTTATTGGCGGTTATAAGCCCCAGTGCTTATTTGTTGACCTGACCGGCGCGGACAGCAGCCTTCTTACGGTCGGTAGCGTTGAGCAGACGCTTGCGCAGGCGGATGTTCTTGGGAGTGATCTCCACCAGCTCGTCGTCGGCAATGTACTCCAGCGCCTCCTCCAGCGAGAAGGTGCGAGGCGGCACCAGCTGGACGGAGATATCGGAAGTCGAGGAACGCTGGTTGCCCAGGTTCTTGGTACGAGCGATGTTGACGACCATGTCGCCGGCCTTGCTGCGCTCGCCCACGATCATGCCCTCGTAGCACTCGGTACCCGGCTCAACGAACAGCTGGCCGCGCTCCTGCAGCGTACCCAGAGCGTAGGCAACGGCCTTCTCGGTGGTCATGGAGATCATGGCGCCGTTCTGACGGTTACCGATCTCGCCGGCGTAGGGGCCATACTCCAAGAAGGTGTGGTAGAACACGCCCTCGCCGTGGGTGACGTTCATAATGCGGTTCTTAAGACCCATGATGCCGCGGGTCGGGATCTTAAACTCGAGGTGCGTCACGATACCCGAGGTATCCATGCTCGTCATGATGCCGCCGGAGGTACCGAAGACCTCAACGACCTTGCCCGAGTACTCGTCCGGGCACTCGACGACGGCCTGCTCGACGGGCTCCATCTTGTTGCCGTTCTCGTCCTTCTTAAACAGAACGCGGGGACGGCCAACCTGGAACTCAAAGCCCTCGCGACGCATGGACTCCATCAGAACGGACAGGTGCAGGATGCCGCGGCCCGAGACCTCGACGCCGCTCTTGTCCTCGAGCTCCTCGATCTTCATCGTCACGTTGTTCTCGGCCTCATTGAACAGGCGCTCCTTGAGCTGACGGGCGCCCACGATGTCGCCGTCGCGACCGACGAGCGGGGAGGTCGAAGCCTCAAAGACGATGGACAGAGTCGGCGGGTCGATCTCGATGGGCTCGAGCTCAACGGGGTTCTCGGGATCGGTGTAGACATCGCCGATATCGGTGCGGTCGATGCCCACGACGGCAGCGATGTCGCCGGCGCCGACTTCCTGGCATTCGGTGCGGCCCAAGTAGTCGAAGGTAAAGAGCTGCTTGACGGTAGCGGTGGCGCTGGAGCCGTCGTTCTTGACGACCAGGATCTGATCGCCCTGATGGATGGTGCCGGAGTACACGCGACCGATGCCGATGCGGCCAACGAAGTTGGAGTGGTCAATGGTCACGCACTGCATGGCCAGCGGGGCATTCTCGTCAACCTCGGGAGCGGGCATGTCGTCGATGATCATATCGAGCAGCGGATACATGTCCATGTTGCCGTCGTTGGGGTCAAGACGGGCAAAGCCATTCATGGCGCTGGCGTAGACCACGTGCTCCATGGCGAACTCGAGCTGGTCGTCGGTGGCACCCAGGTCGGCCATAAGGTCCAGGCAGTCGTTGTAGGCCTTCTCGGGGTTGGCGCCCGGACGATCGATCTTGTTGATAACGATCATGATCTTGAGGCCGGTGTCGATAGCGTGACGCAGCACGAAGCGGGTCTGGGGCATGGGGCCCTCAAAAGCGTCGACCAGCAGCAGGGCGCCGTCGGCCATACGCAGCACGCGCTCGACCTCACCGCCAAAGTCGGCGTGGCCCGGGGTGTCGATGACGTTGATCTTGACGTCCTTGTACTCGATAGAGATGTTCTTGGCGAGAATCGTAATGCCGCGCTCGCGCTCCTGGTCGTTAGAGTCCAGGACGCGGTCCTCGACCTGCTGGTTGGCACGGAAGGCGTCCGTGGCACGCAGGAGCTTGTCGACCATCGTCGTCTTGCCGTGGTCGACGTGGGCGATGATGGCGATGTTCCTCAGATTGTCTACGCGCATGTAGTTCCCCTATCTTCTATCCATATACAAACGGCACGCGTATGCGGCCCGCCCAGCGATACAACGCTCAGCGGGAATATTGAGCCTTTTACCGAAAACTCGTTTATTTTAGCGATTTTAGATAAGAGGGGTTTCCTCACCTGCAGGTTCAGGGTCGCTCCACATAAAACCATCGCCGGCACCCATGCCCTCATACAGCACGTATGCCGAAAAACCGCTCTCGAGCGTGGTTTCGAAGAAGCTCACGAGCAGGGCGTCGTGATAGCCGCCGTCAATTTCGACACAACCGGTGTAGCCGATGGCATAGCGGGCGATGCGGCCCAGGCCCTCGTCCTTAAGACCCATCTTGTGCTCGGAGATAAAGTTGGTGGCCGCCTCGAGGCATGCCTCTTCGCCGTCCTCGTCGAGCGCCGCCAGATATCGGTTGGAAGCAGCGTCCTCGATCGCCACAACTACGCCCGGGTTCTCGCCGGCGGCAAGGTCGTCCAAGAACGCACCAATCAGGTCACACACCATGGCGTCGAGCTCGGCGGAGACGTTACCGGCGTCCTGCATATCCTGTACCATCTTTAGACCTTCCCATCGAGTCTGGCGTCGTTACAGTTCTTGTGCCTCGGCAGCGATCTTGGCGGCAGCGTCGCGGACGCGCATCATATCCATCGCGCGCTTGTCGAGTACCTTGATCTGGTTGGTCAGCATTACTGCATCGACCACACCCCAGATTACCAAGCCTGTTGAAATCGAAAACCCAAGCGCACCAACTGTACCACGAAGGCGCGAGCAGATTGCCGCGACAAGGGCGGAGACGACAACCATCTTGATAAACGAGCCGCGGCGCTCGCGAAGCGTGCGGGCCTGCGTCACATAGGCAATGCGAGCCGCCTCAGAAGCCTCCGAGCGCATCTGGGCCTCGCGCGCAATGGCCGCCGCCTCAGCCGACATACCGCTGGCCATCAGCGAACACTCCGCAACCCTGCCGCCCCGCATTTAGAAGTCATCGGGGGAGAGCGTATGGACGAACTCGTCGAACTTCTCGAACTCCTGCTCGTCGTCGACTTCCTCGGCGTGGGTAGAAACAGTGCCCAGGCGATTCATGATGTCGTCCTCCACAAACATGGGGGCATTGCTGCGCACGGCAAGGGCAATGGCATCACTGGGACGGGCGTCGATCTTGCGCTCCTCGCCATCGGCCAGTACGACGATCGTCGCGTAGAACACCGGCGGCTCGGCGCGAACGATCTCGATGCGCTCGAGCTTGGAGCCCAAGGCGTCAACGGTATCGAGCAGCAGGTCATGGGTAATCGGGCGCTCGGCGCGACCGCTATCGATGCCGCGGCTGATGGCAGCAGCTTCAAACGAACCAGTCTGAATGGAAAGGGAACGCAGCGGCGCGGGCGAGTCCGATTTGCTGCTGCGCTCACGAAGCACGATAAGCGATGGCACGGGACCGGCGGCCATGACGATGGTCTCTATGTCGACACGAACCATGGAACACCTCCGGTACGTAGCGGTTAACACGCGGCAGCCCGCCGCATTGAATAGCTATACTACCCAAACTTTCGCACAGCACACAAAATCAAAGTAGTTAATTTGGGACGGGGCTATTTTGACTACTTTTTGTTGGATAAGAAAAAAGCCCCGAGGCAATGCCCCAGGGCTCTTAACGTTTTGATGGTGGACCTGACAAGATTCGAACTTGTGACCTCCCGGTTATCAGCCGGACGCTCTAACCAACTGAGCTACAGGTCCATCATGGTGGAGGTTAGGGGGATCGAACCCCTGACCTCAGGCTTGCAAAGCCCGCGCTCTCCCAGCTGAGCTAAACCCCCACGGAGAAAGTAATAAACACCCCAGCGGCGACTCGGCTCTCGCTGGGGTGTTTATTGCGAAAGAAAGTGGTGGACCTGACAAGATTCGAACTTGTGACCTCCCGGTTATCAGCCGGACGCTCTAACCAACTGAGCTACAGGTCCATCGCGCAAGGGATATATTAGACGAGTCGTTACGCGCGCGTCAACAACTTTTTTGAAAATCTTTGGGAGAGTGGTCGCTGGGCTGGCGGGATGGTTTTGGTTTGCTGCTCGGACAGTCCTGCGCAAGACGAAGGCCACATTAAGTGGCCTTCTTTGCGTGCGGAACTCGCGACAAACCAAAAGCGCCCCGCCAGCCCAGCGACCATGGGGTCCCAAGATTGTCAAAAAAGCGGTCGGCGCGCAGTGCGCCGACCGCCGATATATGGGGTCTGATATTTTCTACCAGCTAGTTCCTCTTACTCGTCTAGGAGATCTTCTGGTATGTCGTTGCCGTCGCCTAGGTCGACTGGGGTTTCTTCGGGGACATAGCTGTCTTCTGCGCCTTCGCCTTCGGGCTTTTCCTTGGCTGCTGTCATGCGGGCTACGGCGCATACGCGGTCGTTGTCGTCGACGGTCATCATCTTGACACCCTGGGTGGCGCGGCCGGTCTGGCTGATCTCGTCGGTCTTGACGCGAATGACCGTCGCGCCCTCCGTCACGATGAACAGCTCATGCTGCGGGCCCACCGTCTTCATGGCTGCGAGGTTACCCTTGCGTTCGGTCATCTGGATGGTGTAGACGCCCTGGCCGCCGCGGTTCTGCTCCGGGTAGTCCGCGACCGGCGTGCGCTTGCCGTAGCCGCGCTCGGTAATGACAAACAGGTCACCATTGCCGTTGGTAACCTCCATACCCAAAACGCTCACGCCATCCTTCATGCCAATGCCGCGGACGCCGCTGGTATCGCGACCGGTGGCGCGCACCTGGTCCTCGGGGAACATAATCGCCTTGCCCGCGGTGGTTGCCATGATGATCTTGTCACCCTCGCGCACGCGGCGTACAGCGAGCAGCGCGTCGTCGTCCCTCAGGTTGATGGCGATCAGGCCATCGCGGCGGCTACGGTCGTAGGCGCTCATCACGGTCTTCTTGACCATGCCGCTCTTGGTGGCAAACATCAGATACTCGTCGGCGGGGAACTCGCGGCAGCTGATGACGCTCGCGATCTTCTCGCCCTCCTCAAAGGGCAGCAGGTTGACGATCGCGGTGCCGCGCGCCTGGCGCGTGCCGACCGGCAGCTCGTGCACCTTCAGGCGATAGACCTTGCCCTTACTCGAGAAGAACAGCACGTACTCGTGCGTGGACGCGATAAACATCTCGTCGATAACGTCGTCCTCTTTGAGGTTGACGCCCGATACGCCCTTGCCGCCGCGCTTCTGGGCGCGATAGGCGGCCACCGGGATGCGCTTGACGTAGCCGGTGTGGGTGATGGTCACGACCATGTCCTCGTCGGCAATCAGGTCTTCGACGTCCAGGTCCTTCTCGACATGGCTGATCTCGGTGCGGCGCTTGTCGCCGAACTTCTTGGAAATCTCGCGCATCTCTTCCTTGATGACGCCCAGAATCTTCTCCTCGTGCGCCAACAGGTCCTCGTAGTAGGCGATGGCGCGGCGCAAGCCGTCCAGCTCTTCCTGAATCTTGTCGCGCTCCAGGCCGGTCAGGCGGCGCAGCTTCATCTCGAGGATGGCCGTAGTCTGCTCGGGCGTAAAACCGAAGCGCTCGATTAGGCGACTGCTGGCCTCAGAGTCGGTCTGCGAGGAGCGAATGATGCTGATGACCTCGTCGATATGGTCGAGAGCCATCAGGTAGCCCTCGAGGATATGGGCACGCGCCTGGGCCTTCTTGAGATCAAAGCGGGTGCGGCGGGTGACTACGTCGACCTGGTGGTCGATGTAGTGCTGCAGCATCTCGCGCAGGCTCAGACATTTGGGAACGCCGTTGACAAGTGCCAGGTTGTTGGCGCCAAAGGTCGTCTGCAGCGAGGTGTACTTATACAGATTGTTGAGCACGACCTGCGGAATGACGCCCTTCTTGAGTTCGATGACCAGACGGATACCCTTCTGGTTGGACTCATCGCGCATATCCGAGATGCCCTCGATGCGCTTGTCGTTGACGAGCTGGGCGATCTTCTCCTGCAGAGTGCCTTTGTTGACCATGTAGGGAATCTCGGTAAAGACCAGGCGGCTACGGCCGGTCTTGGTGGACTCCACATGAGCCTTGGCGCGCACGGTGATGGAGCCGCGGCCGGTCTCGTAGCTCTGCCTAATGCCGGCACTGCCCATGATGATGGCACCGGTGGGGAAGTCCGGACCGGGCATGATCTGCATGAGCTCGTCGACGTTGGCGTCGGGGTTGTCGATCAGGTAGCACGTGGCTTCGATCGCCTCGGTAAGGTTGTGCGGGGCGATGTTGGTGGCCATGCCGACGGCGATGCCCTGGCTGCCGTTGACCAGCAGGTTGGGGAAACGCGCGGGCAGCGCCTGGGGCTCGGCGAGCGACTCGTCGTAGTTGGGCTGCCAGTCGACGGTGTCCTTCTGCAGGTCGCGCAGGAGCTCCATGGCGGGCTTTGCCAGGCGGCTCTCGGTGTAACGCATGGCGGCGGCGCCGTCGCCGTCGATATTGCCGAAGTTGCCGTGACCGTCAATGAGCGGCGTGCGCATGGAGAACCACTGTGCCAGGCGAACCATTGCCTCATAGACCGCGGAGTCGCCGTGCGGATGGTACTTACCGATAACTTCGCCGACCGTCCAAGCGGACTTCTTGTGCGGACGGTTGGGGTAGATGCCGCTCTCGTTCATGGCGTACAGGATGCGACGGTGCACCGGCTTTAAGCCATCGCGCACGTCCGGCAGGGCGCGCGCCGTGATGACCGACATCGAGTACTCGATGAACGACTGCTTCATCTCGCGGCCGAACTCCGAAATCTGGAGCTGACCGCCGTTGATATCCTCGCCGGCCGAGGCGCCACGGTCGACTTCGCCAAAGCTCTCCTCGAGCTCGGCGTCGTCGTCCTCTTCCTCATCATCGGCATCGGGGTTATAGGCGTCCGGATCGCCGTCCTCGCCCTGCTCAGCACGGGCAAGCAGGCGCTTCAGATCATCGGGCATGCCGGCGTCGCCGGCCTCGTCCATACCCTCGTTATTGTTGATATCGTCTGCCACGTTACCTCCTCATGGTTTGCGTGGTCCATTAGTTCCCTACCACGGAGACGGATTACCGGGAATGCCGGATAACCCTCCTAGGTTTTCCAGGTGCCCCAGGTTGCCCTGAAGGATGAGGGCGCACGCCTTGCGTGCGGCGCCCGAAATCCTGAAGGGCAAGATGGGGTGCCTGGGAAAGCTAGGCGTCAAGGAAACGCGCGTCGTGGGCGTGCTTCTCGATATATTCGCGGCGATAGCCGACCTCGGAACCCATCAGCTCGCGCACGGCGCGGTCCGCCACCACGGCGTCCTCGATCGACACACGCTGCAGAATGCGGGTCTTGGGGTCCATCGTCGTCGAGGCAAGCTGCTTGGGGTCCATCTCGCCCAGGCCCTTGTAGCGCTGGACGGTGTAGCCCTTGCGCTTCTTGGTGATCTTGCCGTCCTTGGCCTTGCCGTCCTCGTCGTTGTCGTCGGGGTTCAGGCCCAGACTCTGGATGGTGTCGCGCAGGATCTCGTCTTCGGGCTGGCGGCCGTTGGGATACACGTAGTGGATCTTGTTGCGCACCTTAATGCCAAAGATGGGCGGGCACGCGACGTACACGTAGCCGGCGTCAATCAGCGGGCGCATGTACTTGTAGAAGAACGTCAGCAGCAGAATGCGGATATGCGCACCGTCGACATCTGCATCGGTCATGATGATGATCTTGTGGTAGCGGGCCTTGGTGATATCAAAGTCGCCGCCGTCGCCGGCGCTCGTCGTGACGCCGCAGCCGATCGCGGTGATGAGGGACTGGATGGTGTCGCTCGAGAACGCACGATGATCGCCCACGCGCTCGACGTTCAAAATCTTGCCGCGCAGGGGCAGAATCGCCTGGATGTCTCGGCGACGGCCGTCCTTGGCCGAACCGCCTGCCGAGTCGCCCTCTACGATGAAGAGCTCGGTCAGCTCGGCATCGCGCACCGAGCAGTCAGCGAGCTTACCGGGCAGCGACGCCGTCTCGAGCAGGCTCTTGCGGCGGGTCGCCTCGCGCGCCTTGCGGGCGGCGTTGCGCGCCTTGCAGGCCTGCTGGGCCTTCTTGACGATCTCACGAGCGGGCTTGGGATGCTCCTCGAGGTAATCGGCAAGGCCGTCGGTCACGATCTTGAGCGTCAGCGCGCGCATATAGGAGCTGCCGAGCTTGGCCTTGGTCTGGCCCTCAAACTGCGGATCGGGCAGTTTGACCGAGATAACGGCCGAAAGGCCCTCGCGCACATCGTCGCCGGTCAGGTTGGCGTCTTTTTCCTTGAGCAGGTTCTGCTTGCGAGCGTAATCGTTAATCACGCGGGTGAGCGCGGTGCGGAAGCCCTCGAGGTGCATGCCGCCCTCGGGGGTGTAGATGTCGTTGGCAAACGACATGACGTTCTCGCCGTAGCCGCTATTCCACTGCAGGGACACCTCGACCTCGCCCATCTTGGTCACGGGAGCATCCGGGTCCGACTTGCCCTCGATGTAGATGGGCTCCTTAAAGGCCTCGGGGACATCCTTGCCCTCATTGAGGAACTTGACGAAGTCGATGATGCCGCCCTCGTAGCAAAACTCCTCCACATGGGGAGTCGCCTCGCGCTCGTCGGTCAGCACGATCTTGAGGTTCTTGTTGAGGAATGCCGTCTCCTGCAGACGGTTGTGCAGCGTGTCGAAATCGTAGATGCAGGTCTCGAAGATCTCGTCGTCGGGCCAGAAGCTGACAGTGGTACCCGTCGTCACCGAAGTGCCCACGACTTCCATCTTTTTGACGGTCTTGCCGCGCGAAAACTCCATCTCGTAGATGTTGCCATCGCGGCATACCTGTACGACCACACGCTTGGACAGGGCATTGACGACGGAGATGCCCACGCCGTGCAGGCCGCCCGAGACCTTGTAGGCCGAGTTATCGAACTTACCGCCGGCGTGCAGGATCGTCATGACGACCTCGAGCGTCGGGATCTTTTTGATAGGATGCTCGTCGACGGGGATGCCGCGCCCGTTGTCGACGACCGTGATGGAGTTGTCGGCGTGGACCGTCACCTGAATCTCGGTGCAGAAACCGGCCATGGCCTCGTCGACGGAGTTGTCAACGATCTCCCACACCAGGTGATGAAGACCGCTGGCGCTCGTCGAGCCAATGTACATGCCCGGGCGCTTACGAACGGCCTCGAGACCTTCGAGAATCTTAATCTCGCCGCCATCGTAATCGTTTTCGTTTGCCACACGTCCTCCTTCAGTTAAGAAAATGTGTATAGCCTTACTAGTTTATCGTAAAAAAATACCCTCGGGAACGAGGGTATTTGGCTCTACAAGGCCACCAGATGCGATTTAAGGCTCTTTTTTGCCCTGCACGCCCTTGGCCCACTCGGCACTGGCTCTCATGGCGTTCTCGAGGGCCTCGCGAAGTTTTTGGTCTTCGATGGGCGCCACTTGGCGCTCAATCTCGGTGCGCTCGGCCTCACTTAGGTCGGCGTGCGGGGCCGGCGGGCGCTCGGTCGTCGCCGGGCGCAGGCGCTCCTTGGCGGCGGGCGGTGTGTGACCGGGTGCGGATGTCTTGAACACCAGCCCGTCGACGTGCGCGCCGGCGCGCTCCATGCGCGCGCGGATAATCTCGCGCAAAAGTGTCATTTCCTGCGTCCATGAGGGCGAATCGAGGTACACCAGCAGTTCGTTGGACTCGGGCAGGTAACGCAGGCCCGTCACATGGCGTCCCTCGCGCGTGCCCGAGCACACCGCATTCCAGGCGCGATAGACCGCACGAGACTCCTCTGCAGCCTCCATCTGCGCGCGGCGCTCAGGTGTCGCGGACGCCAGGATGCGCTGACGCTCGGCATCCAAAAAGCCGCCAAAGGCCACCGTTCCGTTCTCGCGCTCGTAATTAGCACGTCCCATCCATGCTCACCACCTTGGCTCGATCAAGCAGGTCATCGGTAAAATACCCCAGATTGGTGGTGGTTATGACCGTCTGGATATCATCACCGATCAGCTGCAGAAAAGCGCCTCGGCGCCCGGCGTCGAGCTCGCTCATCACGTCGTCCAAAAGCAGCAGCGGCGCGGTGCCCAGGATATCGCGCGCCACGGCCACTTCTGCCACCTTCCAGGCAAGCACCAGCGTTCGCTGCTGGCCCTGGCTGGCAAATGAACGGGCCGATCGACCCGCGACGGAAAACTCGATCTCGTCGCGATGCGGGCCCACGAGCGTCACGCCGCGGCGGATCTCTTCGTCGGCGCGCTCGTCGAGCGCCGAGAGCATGTGCTCATACGCCCAGCCCCTGAGCTCGTCGCGATCCTCGGTGCCAGGCAGGTCGCCAAGCGTGGACACATAGGACACACCGGCGGGCTCGCCAGATGCCACGCGGCCATAGGCGTCGCGCACATGGCCCGACAGCCGGTCGAGCAGGGCCAGACGATGCACGAGCAGGGCCGAACCGGCGCGGGCGATAGATTCGTTCCAGGCGCCGAGCATCTCGCGGCAGCACCAGGTCTCCTTGAGCAAGGCATTGCGCTGGGTCACGCAGCGCCCGTAGGCACTAGCCAGATCGGCATAGCGCGCACTCAGCTGAACGCCAAAGTCATCAAGCGCGGTGCGGCGCACGCTGGCACCGCGCTTGACCATATCCAAGTGGTCCGGGCAAAACAGAACGCTCGGCAGCACCCCGCGCACGCCGGACGCAGCGCAGCGCTTGCCGTTGCGGCTAAACGAACGCTTGCCATCTTCCACGCTCAGACCCATGTCCAGCACGCGTCCATCACCTTCGAGCCTCAGCTCGACCTTGCATGAGCCCACGCCGTCGTGCACGAGCTCGGTTGCGGTCGGATGCCTAAACGAGGCGCCACTCGTCAGCAGCTGCAGCGCCTCTATGAGGTTGGTCTTTCCCGCCGCATTGGGGCCTGCGAGCACCGTCACACCGTCGCTCAGGGCAAGGCGGTAACTGTCGAAGCTGCGATAGCGCGCAACGGAAAGATCACGTGCGAACATGGTCATGGGTAGTGCTAGATGCGTACCGGCATGACCAGGTACAGGTAGTTGATCTTGTCATAGGACTTGAAGATGCCAGCCTGCGAATAGCTCTTGAGCTCCAGCGTGATCTCCTTCTCCTTGGACAGGGCATTGAGGCAGCCAAAGATGTAGTGGTAGTTGAAGGCGATGGTGCCCGACTCGCCCTCGGCCTCGACATCGATCGTCTCCTGCGCCAGATCCTGGTCGTTGGAAATGGAGGACAGGCCCATCTGGCCGTTCTCGACGTCAATCTCAAACTTGACAGCGGGGTTGGCGCTCGCGATAACGGCCACACGCTTAAGGGCGGCGTTAAAGGCGGCCACGTCGATCTTGACGCTCGTCACGCACGAATCGGGGATGAGCTGCTTGTAATTGGGATATACGCCCTCGATGCGGCGCGACACGTAGGTGGTGTTGCCGGCCTCAAAGACAACCTGGGTGTCGGTGGCGCCGATCATGATGGTAGCCTGACTCGCCATGATGCTCAGCGCGTCGTTGAAGGCGTCGGCAGGCACGTTGAGCTCAAAGGAACCTTCGAGGGTCGAGGTCTCGACCTGCGTATCGCACACGGCCAGTCGGAAGGAGTCGGTCGCGACCAGGCGCACGGTGTTGTTCTCGACCTTCATGTGCACGCCACCCAGGATGGGGCGGGCCTTGTCAGTCGAGGTGACGCGCCATACGCGACTTACCATTTCGGACAGAATATCAGTCGGTAGCTCGACGGCGCTCTCGATGGCGTATGCCGGGAACTCGGGAAAGTCGTTGGCATCGAGCGTGTTGAGGCGGAAAGAGCTCTTCTCGCAGCCAATCAAAACCTGACGCTCGGACAGCTCAAAGGTGACCGGTGCATCGGGAAGGGTCTTGGTGATGCTGGAGAGCATCTTACAGGGAATCACCATCTCGCCCTCCTCTTCGACATGAGCCGCGATGCGGTGACGAATCGAGATGGTGTAGTTGGAGGTCTGGAATTCCAAGATGCCGTCTTGTGCCTTAACGAGCACGCCCGACAGAATGGGAAGGGTGGATGCCGAAGCGACGCCTTTCATAACGACGCCGATGGCTTGCGTAAGCGAGCTCTGGCTGACGGTGAACTTCATCTTTTAATACCTTTCTATAGATATAAATATCTTAATAATAGTAATAGTACTGACGAAACTGTTGATTACTCCTAAAAGTGCAGGTCAGCCCTAAAAAGAGAATCGACAGGAACCTGTGTGCAATCGGGTATGTTTTCCACGTTCAAAACCTGCGCAAAACTTTTCATCACCGCGGCTCGAGTTTTCGACACCTTATAACCGCCGTTTCGACAAGTTTTCAACAGCTGTGTCAATTTACCTACGAGCGCAGTGTAATTTTATCGCGCAGCGACTTGAGGTCTTCGGTAACAGTCCGGTCTTCCTGAATCATCTTCTGAACCTTTTTATAGCTCGTACTGACGGTCGAGTGGTTGCGGTTGCCAAACTCGGCGCCCACGGCCGTCGTCGTCATCTCGCACATCTCAATCGCCAGGTAGATAGCGATATGGCGCGCCTTGGCGATATTGGCGTTGCGGCGAGGCCCGATGAGTTCCTCGTGCGTCACACCGTATTGCTCCTCGATGACGGACTGGACCGTCTGCACGTTGATCTTCTTGGCCGATGTGTCGAAGTACTGGTTGGCGATGGCGTCGATGTCGTCAAAGGTGAGCTCCCCGCCCTCGCGTTCGCGATCGCCCGCTTCACCGGCGCAACGCTCGCAAAAGCTCTCGAGCTCGCGAATGTTGGTGCCCGAGACCTCGGCCATGTGTTTAAAGTGCGCGTCGGTCAGATGTCCGCCGTCGCCCCCGTAGGCCGCCAGCAGCGAGTCGTTGCCCGCCTCGGGTGCGGCGGCGATCGTGTTCTCGTAATAACGCTGCAAAATCTTGTACTTCATCTCGTAGCTGGGCTCTGCCACCAGGCACAGCAGGCCGGCATTAAAGCGGCTGGTCAGGCGCTCGTCCATATTAAGGTCCTTGGGAGCGCGGTCGGCGGCAATCACGACCTTCTTGTTGTTACGGATAAATTCGTCCATCAACTGGAAGAAGTAATCCACGCTCGCGCGCTTGCCGATGATGTTCTGGATGTCATCGATGATAAGCACGTCGACGCCGTGGTACGCCTGCATAATGGGGGCGTTGCTCTTCTTTTGGCGGTCGAATTCCGTCATCAAGTCGTCCAGATATGCCTGCGAGTTGGCGTACTTCACCTTGATCTCGGGCGATTTCTCTGCCAGCTCATTTTTGATGGCGAGCAGCAGGTGTGTCTTGCCCAGCCCCGATTTGCCGTAGATGAACAGCGACGTGCAGGTACCGGGCGTGTCTGCAAGCATGGCGAATTTGAGCGCCGACCGGTAGGCAAGGCTGTTCTCCGGTCCGAAGACGAAGTTTTCAAACGTGAATTTCGAATTCGCTGCGAGGGGTGCCCCGTCCGCGTTTTTCTCGACTGCCGTCGGTGCCGCCGCCGAAGGTGCTGCCGGCGCTGCGGACGAACTCGCGCTTTTTGCCGGTGGCCTGCCATTCATTTGGGTCATCATGCGGCGGAAATCGTCAGCGGACAACGTGTTTTTGATTGCAATGCCCGATTCCTCGCCGGGTGTCGCCTCGTGTGCGACGGGCATATGCGTTGCGGTCGGGATGGGCGAGGGGGCTGACTCTACCGCCGGTGCGAACGAAGCGGTCGGCTGCGGCGCCATGGTTTCACGGGAAACATCGTCGCGTCGAGCCTCGGGCACCGGCGTCGCCGCTGCGGTGGCGGTCGCTACCGGGTGAGTGTCCGGGGCCGTATTTGCCGAGGCACCTTGCGGTGCCACGATATTGAGCGCAATCGGTGCAAAGGCGATCTCTTCCAGATAGGCCTCGATGGTCGGCTGATGCTTTTTGAGCTGAGCGATGGCAAAGCGCGAAGGGGCCTCAATCGTCAGAGTGTCCTCGGTTAAACTCACGGCGTGCGATTGTCCCAGCATATTGATGAGGCGTGCATCTTGGCCGTCGCGCTGACAAAAGGCGATGGCATCTCCCAGGATGATGCTTGCTTCCTCGTCCACTGTTTCTCCCGTTCCTTAACTTTGGGCTCGCACGCGAGCGCTGCCTATTTCGGTCAGATGATATTTCTGGCCATGTTTGATTACCAAGCCGGCCTGCGCCAAGTCGTTGAGCGTTCGCGACCACGTGGGCGCTGAGTTTCCAAACGCTCGTGCCAGGTCGGTTGCGCCACACTCTTGGTTTTGAGCCAGATAGCCCAGCGCCGCTTCGCCGCGCTCGCTCACAAATACGTTTTGCTGTGGCTGTGCATATTGATTCGCCGCATTAGGATACATCATTTGAGCTGCTGGTTGTTGAGAACTCTGCATAGGCAGCGGCTGTTGTTGAAAACTTTGCGGCCACTGTTGGTAAGGCTGCGGAGGCATCTGCTGGGCCCATGGGTTGTACTGCGCCTGGGGCATTTGTTGGTACGGCTGCTGGTACCCCTGAGGATACTGTTGGGGATACGGCTGGGCGTATCCCTGCTGCGGCATATATTGGGGAGGATACCCTTGCGGGTACGGTTGATAGCCCATTTGCGGGGCGTTTGGCATGGCCGCTGCCTGCTGCACGGTGCCTGTGTCCAGATCTGCCGAGCCTATGCTCTCCGGCATGTTTTGCATTGCGTTGCCCAGCGGTGCCTGGGGGTCTTGCATGGGGAAACTTCCAGGCTGCTGCATCTGCTGCGCCGCAGGCTGCTGTGCAAACGTGTTGGTTAGGGGATATGCCTGCTGCTCTGCTTCGGGTCGCACGGCTGCCCCGCGCCCGCCGGCACGCTCGATTTCCTGCACGCGCTTGGGGTTCAGACTTACCGTCACGACGGTGCCGTTGCCCATGTTGTCCTCGATGGAGACGGCGCCGCCGGCGTTTTCCAAGTACTCCTGTACCATGGGAAACCCGGCGCCGGTACCGCGGATATACCGTTTCATCTTGCTGTTTGCGCTGGTTACGCCAAAATCGAAGGCGCGCTCTTTGTCGTCGATGCCAGGACCCTGATCGGCAAAGCGGATGGTATCGCCACCGTCGAGAATCGAGATGATGGGCTCTGCAAAATGAGCGTGGATGAAGTTTTCGACAATCTCGCGGATAACCATCAGCGAGATGCGTCCTCCCTGCTCTTTCATGCACTGGTAGACGGTGTTGGTTGTCTCTTCCAAGTAGGTGCGGACGTCTTGCGGTTCGATGACGATGACACGCGGTGTCGACAGCATGTCGTCGTAGACCGCGATGCGCGCTGCATACATGGCCTTTGGTGCTTGTGCGATGACCTGCTCACCCTCGTTGCGTTTTTCGCGCACGCCGGTGATGTGCTCGTTGTCGGGTGCCGGATCACCGGAATCGACCATGGTGTAGAAGTCGTCAGACATGCCGCTCGCAATCTTTCAAAAGGTTTTGAACAAATAGTAGCTCACCGCGCAATGTTTCTCATCTTTCGACAAGTTTTCAAAACCTGTTGAAAACTTTGGAAAACGGACGAAAAGTTCTCAACATTTCCAACACGACCTGTTGAAAACTCGATGAAATTTCGTGAAAAGTTGCCTGCTGCCTCAAATGCCGGTTCTGCTTATGGGGGAACCGTGTACTCTTTGCAACCTTTTACCTTTGATTTCTTGACATTTGAACATTGATTTCCCTACAATCTTCAAGCTCACGTGTCTATATCTGCGTCCGCGCCCCCGCGGACACTCGAAATGCAGCAGGAGGAACTTAAGATGAAGCGTACGTATCAGCCTAATAAGCGTAAGCGTGCCAAGACCCATGGCTTCCGTGCCCGTATGGCCACTAAGGGTGGTCGTGCCGTGCTCGCCCGTCGTCGCGCCAAGGGCCGCAAGCGTCTCACTGTCTAGCAGCGATACACACATCTCGCATGAAGACTATTAAGTCTCGGCAAGATTTCGAGCATGTGTTCAGTCAGGGGCGTCGTTTCAATCACCCTCTGATTCGAATGACCATATGTGAATCGGTTGGCGAAGGCGACTCCGGAAGGGTCGCCTTCGTTGGTGCTAAACGGCTCGGTTGTGCTGTCGTGCGCAACCGTTCTAAGCGTGTGATGCGCGAGGCCGCCCGCAGCTGTGGATTTCCCGTTGCGGGTTATGACATCATCTTGTTCGCAACTCCCAAGACGAGGGTTTCTTCGCCTCAGGAGATGGACAATGCATTGCGTTCGCTTATGAAACGCGCCGGCGTTGCCGGGGAGGAGCGATGAGCAATCACGTTTTGCGACGTGTTGCCATCGCTCCTATTCGCATATATCAACAGGTTATTTCGCCCTTATTGCCTGACGCCTGCATTTATTACCCAACGTGCTCGCAATACGCCGTCCAGGCGATTGAGAAGTACGGTGTTTTGAGAGGCTGCTGGCTTGCCGTGAGGCGCATCGCTCGCTGCAATCCCCTGCACGTCGGCGGTTATGACCCTGTGCCCTAGCGGGCACTCGCTATCGGAGGAAAACTTACATGTGGGATTGGATCGTTAACATCCTTTTCGAGCTGCTCAAGCTCATCCAGACCTTTGCGGTCGACTGGGGCCTGTCCATCATCATCCTGGTGGTCATCATCCGTCTGCTGCTGACGCCGCTTATGCTCAAGTCGACTAAGTCGACGGCACGCATGCAGGTGCTGCAGCCCAAGATGCTCGAGATCCAGGAGCGCTATGCCGACGATCCCCAGCGTCAGGCCGAGGAAATGCAGAAGTTCTACAGCGAGAACAAGTTCAACCCGATGGCTGGTTGTCTGCCGCTGTTGATTCAGATGCCTGTCCTGTTCGCCCTATTTACGCTGCTGCGTAACCTGCCGGACTACTTTAACGACGGCACGTTCTCGTTCTTTAATATTCTGCCCGACCTGACCACCACGCCGAGTGCCTCCTTTGCCGATGGCTTTATGGTCGCGCTGCCTGCGCTGGTCTGCCTGATCCTGTTCGCTGTCCTGACCCTGATTCCGCAACTCTATATGTCGCGCAACCAGACCGGCCAGCAGGCTCAGAGCATGCGTATGATGGCCGTTGTCATGACGGTCATGATGCTTTGGATGGGCTGGAGCCTTCCCGTTGGTGTTCTGCTGTACTACGACGTCTCGTCTGCTTGGCAGGTTATCCAGCAGATTTTTGTGACGCAGAAGGTCATCGACAAGGCGAAGGCCGATGAGGAGGAGCGCCTTAAGAACGCGCCGCTGCAGGTTGAGGTCACTCGTCGCGAGAAGAAGCCGCGCCCGCACAAGAAGAAGTAGCGGGATATCAATCTTATTTAGGTACCTAACTTTTGGAGTACGTTATGTCTGAAGAGATCATCGAGGATATGCTTGAGGAGGTTGCCCCGCAGGTCGCGGGCGATTATCCCGAGATTGCACAGCGCTACAAGGCCGGTGAAGAGCTGACCGACGAGGAGCTCGACACCATTGCCGATGTCGCGATTTCCATCCTGCGTTCCATCCTTTCGCACTTCGATGCCGCCAACTCTCCTATCGATGAGTATGAGGGCGACGAGGGTGAGCTGATTCTGGATGTAACGGCTCCCGACCTTGCTGTTCTCATTGGCCGTCATGGTCGCACCCTTGATGCCCTTCAGGTTATGTTCTCTTTGCTAGTGAGCCGCAAGCTTGGCTTTAGGTATCCGGTTGTAGTGGACGTCGAGGGATACAAGAGCCGCCGTCAGGACAAGGTTGCCTCCATGGCTCAGTCTGCAGCCGAGCGTGCCATCCGCACTCATAAGAGTGTTTCGCTTCCGCCCATGAATGCCTATGAGCGTCGACTGGTTCACATTGCACTTCGTGGCAATGATGCCGTCGATACTCATTCTGAGGGTTCTGACCCTGATCGCCATGTGGTGATTGTTGCTCGATAATCTGCTCGTGCTTATGCTAAGGGGACGTGGTTTCCACGTCCCCTTTTTTTGTCAAAAGTTCTCGATACACTGATCTTTGTCAGAAAGGAGCTTTCGTTGTTAGTACTTACTGATCAGCAGGCTGACAAGATGTTGAGTCGTCTAACTTCTTATTGCAAAGAGTATTCCTTGAGCGTAACTGATGTTGAGCTGAGGAAATGTATTCAGCATTTGGATTTGGTTCTGGAATCAAATAAGACAACCAATCTCACACGTATTCTTAACGTAGAAGATGCTGCAGTGCTTCATATCCTCGACTCACTTGTGTTGCTCCCCTATATCAATAAGGCTCCTGAGGGAGCTTTGCTCGATATGGGAACAGGTGCGGGCTTCCCAGGTATTCCTTTAACCATAACCACGCATCGTAAAGCTACTTATATTGACTCTGTTGGCAAGAAGGTTGATGCTGTCAATTCTTTTGTTCATGCTCTTGGATTGAAACATGCTCATGCGGTCCATGACCGTCTTGAAGAATATGCTCGAAGCCATAAGAAGCAGTTCTCTGTCGTAACTGCCCGCGCACTGGCTCCTCTACCGATTCTTGTTGAGTATGCAGCTCCGTTCCTCAAGGATGGAGGGCTATTTGTTATCACCAAGGGCAATCCTTCGGATGAGGAGCTTGCTTCTGGCATGTCAGCAGCTAAGATTTGTGGCTTCACTTTGCTTCTGAATGACGCAATCGATTTGCCTGAGGGCTTGGGCCACAGGGAGTTCATTGTTCTTAAGAAGAGTCATCCAGCATCTGTTTCATTGCCTCGTGCAAATGGCATGGCAAAGAAGAATCCGCTTGCCTAGATGTTTCACGTGAAACATAATGGATACTAACAACTTGCAGTGTTTCACGTGAAACATGGCAGTTGATATCGAATCGGAATGTTTCACGTGAAACATCCTCCGTTTGACAGCTTTAATACACACCAGGAGGGACCGTGGGATTTCGCGACGTTAAGCGTTCTAAGAACGCAAAAGACACGCGTATCATTGCAATCATCAATCAAAAAGGCGGCGTCGGTAAGTCAACAACGGCTGTAAACCTTGCGGCAGCACTGGGTGAGCAGGGTCGTAAGACACTGATTGTCGATTTTGATCCGCAGGGAAACAGTACCAGTGGATTTGGAATTGAAAAAGAAGACCTTGATCACTGCATCTATGATGCATTGTTGAATGATGTGCCGGCAGAATCGCTTGTTCTTGATACAAATTGCAAAAAGGTATTCGTAATTCCAGCTACGATTCAGCTTGCAGGTGCCGAAATTGAGCTCGTAAGCGCAATTGCTCGTGAAACCCGCCTCAAAGACTTGCTTGAGCCGATTCAGGACGAGTTCGATTTTATTTTCATTGACTGTCCTCCTTCGCTCGGCCTGCTTACAATCAATGCCTTGACCGCAGCAGATAGCGTTTTGATTCCAATCCAGTGTGAGTATTACGCACTCGAGGGCGTTACGAAGCTGCTTGAGTCAATGAAGATGGTCAAATCACGTCTGAACAAGGGCTTAGACACCTATGGCGTGCTTATGACCATGTATGACTCACGTACTTCTTTGTCGAATCAGGTTGTTGAGGAAGTTCAATCGTACTTTGGTGATAAGGCGTTTAAGACGCTGATCCCCCGTACGGTTAAAATCTCTGAAGCTCCGTCTTTTGGAGAACCGGTAATTACCTATGCACCTCAAAATAAGGGTGCAAAAGCGTATATGAACCTTGCAAAAGAGGTGATCAAGCGTGCCTAGTGCAAAGAAACGCGGTGGATTGGGACGCGGACTCAATGCTTTGGTCTCAGAGGCTGAGTATGAGACCGGTGGTTCTGCTGCATCTGCTTCAAATACAGCATCTGAAACAAAACTACCGGTTGAGGATATCGTTCCCAACCCTAATCAACCGCGAATTCACTTTAATGAAACTGAACTTCGCGAGTTGAGCGAGTCAATCCAAGAACATGGCGTTTTGCAGCCGCTTTTGGTTCGCAAGCATGGAAACGGCTATGAGATCATCGCTGGTGAGCGTCGTTACCAGGCGTCAAAGCTTGCTGGTCTTGAGGAGCTGCCTGTCATCATTAAAGATGTTAATGATGAAGAGATGCTGGCTCTTGCTCTTATCGAAAACCTTCAGCGTTCTGATCTGAATCCCGTCGAAGAGGCTAAGGGCTATCGCCAGCTCATCGATGCTAGCGGTATGACCCAGGAGGCATTGTCGAAGGCAGTAAGCAAATCACGCTCTGCAATTACAAATTCGCTGCGCCTTCTCGATCTCCCCGAAGTAGTTCAGCAGATGATTTTTGAGGGTAAACTTACTGCTGGTCACGCACGTGCGATTCTTGCAGTTCCCTATGAGGATGCTCGAATTCGACTTGCAGAGAAGGTTGTTGCGGAGGGCCTTTCTGTAAGAGCGACAGAAAATCTTGCTCCATTGTTTTCTGCCGGAGAGACACCTAAGACGCCGCGGCCTGCAACGCCTCAGTCTTTTAAAAAGGCTGCGCGTGTACTTCGTCAGGTATTTAATACCAACGTGCGCGTGAAAAGCTCGCGTGGAAAGAATAAGATTGAGATTGAGTTTAAAGACGAGGAAGAGCTCTCTCGTATTCTTGGTGAAATGATTCAGTTTGATCAAGGAGGCCAAGATGAGGAATAAGATTTTAACTGCGATTGCATTGGTGACGACTGTCGCGGCCGGTGCCTTTGCTGGCTATAAGATCGCGACAGACGATGAACTTCGAGGTCGTTTGCTTCGTGGTGCGCAAGATATTGTCGATACTTCCAAGAAGAAAATGGATGTTATGACAGAAGATGTTGCCATGCGCACTGCTCAGGTAACAAAAAATCCTAAGATTAATCAAGGTTGGGTTAGCAACCAATGGGAAAATGTAGGCTATTAGGTACCTAACAATTACCCTGCATATTTTGAGCGGCCCTTGTCTGATTCATGAGACAAGGGCCGCTTATTTTGTCCGTAAACAATGGGGAAGCTAGCAGCGGTCCAAAATTGAGGTCAATAAATGAAACGGCCCCTGTTGCATATCCTGCAACAGGGGCCGTCCGATGTTTCACATGAAACGTTTTGGAGTGCGACTCCCCTATGCGTTCTTCTGAACTTTGAAGCGCTGTTTCAGCTGTCCGCAAGCGGCGTCAATATCGTTACCACGGGAGTTACGAATCGTGGTCTCGATGCCACGGGACTCAAGACGACGCTGAAGATCCTCAACCTTATGAATCGGCGACGGCTTGAGCGGGCTGCCCTCGATGTCGTTAAGTTGAATCAGGTTAACGTGGCACAGCGTTCCCTCGCAGAAGTCGCAGAGTGCCTGCATCTCGGGATTCGTATCGTTGACGCCTTCGATCATGGCATACTCATAGGTCGGGCGGCGGCCAGTCTTCTCGGTGTAGAGCTGAAGCGCTTCGTGAAGGCGAAGCAGCGTGTATTTCTTAACACCGGGCATGAGCTTATTGCGCGTCGACTGGATGGCGGAATGCAGGGAAACGGCAAGCGTGAACTGCTCGGGGATATCGGCAAATTTGCGAATACCGGGAATAACGCCGCTGGTAGAGACGGTGAGGTGACGAGCGCCGATACCGATGCCATCGGGGTCGTTGAGGATACGCAGTGCCTTGAGAACCTCGTCGTAGTTGGCAAACGGCTCGCCCTGGCCCATGAAGACAACGCTTGTGGCACGCTCGCTAAAGTCGTTGGATACATGAAGCACCTGGTCGACGATCTCTTGAGCGGTCAGAGAGCGCTTGAGGCCGTTGAGACCGGTGGCGCAAAAGGCGCAGCCCATGCCGCAGCCTGCCTGGGTGGAAACGCAGACGGAAAGCTTGTTACGACGGGGCATGCCGACAGTCTCGACGGAAATGCCATCGTGGTACTCGAGAAGATACTTGCGCGAGCCATCTTTGGAAACCTGCTTGGTGAGTTCAGTCGGCGTATCAAAGGCAAAAGCCTCTTTAAGCTGCTCGCGGAAAGCCTTGGGAAGGTTGGTCATATCGTCAAACGAACAAACGTTCTTCTCAAAGACCCATTCGATGAGCTGCTTCGCGCGGAAGGCGGGCTGGCCAAGTTCGGCCACGAGCTCGCGAATATCGTTTTGGCTCAAGTCGCGAATGTCCTGAGATTTAGTCCTGGGATTCATGGAAGCCTTTCGATTTTGGGGAAACGTAGAGGGTATCGCTACAATATGGTATCAGCTGCAGAAATTATAGAGGAGGAGTCTGCCCATGCCGGGTAAAAGCCTAGAGAACATGCACGTAGCGGTCTTGGCGGGCGGCCATTCCGCCGAGCGCGAGATCTCGCTCGATTCGGGAAAGAACGTTGTGGTGGCACTGAAGGAAGCCGGCTACACCTCGGTGGAGCTGCTTGACACGGCCGCTGATGACTTTATGGTAACCATGGCGACCGGCGGATTCGATGTGGCATTTATCGCCATGCACGGCGCCGGCGGTGAGGATGGCGCCATGCAGGGTGCCATGGAGACCCTGGGTATCCCCTACACGGCCTCGGGCGTACTTGCCAGCGCCTGCGGTGCCGACAAGGAGGTCTCGAAGCTCCTGTACGCCAAGGCGGGCATTCCCATTGCCCCCGGCCTTGCGCTCGAAGTGGGCGATGAAGTCGATATCGATCACGTTGTCGAGGTCTGTGGCGAGCGTTGCTTTGTGAAACCGGCCGTCAACGGTTCCAGTTATGGCATTTCCCTGGTCCACGAGCCCTCCGAGCTGCCTGCGGCTATCGCCAAGGCGTTTGAGTTTGGCGACAAAGTGCTGGTCGAGAAGTGTATCGAGGGTACCGAGATCACCGTCGGCGTATACGGCGAGGATGACGTGCGCGCCCTGCCGATTGTCGAGATCCGTAAGCCCGAGGACTGCGAGTTCTACGATCTGGACGTGAAGTATGTCGACCCTACGGACATCCATCGCATTCCGGCGCAGATTTCGCCCGAGAACTACGCTCGTGCCCAGGAGCTTGCCTGTGCTGCCCATAAGGCACTCGGCTGCCTGGGTATCTCGCGCAGCGATTTTATCGTGAGCGAGGACGGCCCCGTTATCCTCGAGACCAACACGATTCCCGGCATGACCGATACGTCGCTGTATCCGGATGAGATTCGCCACACCGATGACATGACGTTCCCGCAGGTCTGTGACAGCCTGATTCGCATGGGACTTCGTCGAGCGGGCGTTGCATGCTAATCGAGGACGCTGTTTCGTCGGGAACGCCGCAGTTTGTCATCGATTCCTATGCCACGCTTGCCGAGCGCGCCAAAACCCAAGCGTTTGGTCTCATCGAGGAAGATGTTATCGTCCTCGATACCGAGACCACGGGTCTTTCGGTGCAGGACAACGAGCTTATCGAGATATCGGCGGCTCGCCTTTCGGGCCGCGAGGTTGTCGATCGCTTCGATACCTTCGTGCATCCCAAGCAGCTGATTCCCGCCGAGATTACCGAGCTCACGAGCATTACAAACGCCGATGTGGCAGATGCCCCGTCGGCCGTTGAGGCTGTCGCCGCTCTCGCCGATTTTGTCGGCGGCTGCCCGGTGATCGCACATAACGCCACCTTCGACCGCTCGTTTATCGAGTCGGTCAAGGGCGGCGTCAACGTCAGTGACATCTGGATCGATTCGTTGGCACTGTCGCGCATCGCGCTTCCGCGCCTGGCCTCGCATAAGCTGTCTTTCATGGCCGACCTGTTTGGCTGCGACTCGGTGTCGCATCGCGCCAACGCCGATGTCGACGCCTTGTGTGGTGTGTGGCGCGTGTTACTCGTGGCGCTCACCGACTTGCCTCAGGGCTTGATGGCGCGCCTGGCCGACATGTACCCCGACGTACCCTGGTCCTATCGTCCCATCTTCTCCTTCTTGGCGGGACAGAACCCCGGTTCCATCTTCTCTCTCAGCGCCGCCCGCGCCGACGTTCTCAAGGCCGATCGGGCCGATGATCGCGTTGATGCGGACGAGCTACCGGTCCTTAAGATGCCGAGCCGCGAGGAAATCGAGGCGGACTATGCCCCGGGCGGCCTGGTCAATCGCATGTATCCCACCTACGAGCCGCGCGATGAGCAGATCGCGATGGCGCTCGAGGTCCGTGACGCGCTCGTTACGGGAACGCATCGCGTGATTGAGGCGGGGACGGGCGTCGGCAAATCGATGGCTTACCTGGTGCCTTTTGCCGAGGCCGCGCGCCGCAACAACATCACGGTGGGTATCGCGACTAAATCGAATAATCTTGCCGACCAGCTCATGTATCACGAGCTGCCCAAACTTGCTGAGCAGCTGGACGGAGGTCTATCGTTTTGCGCCCTCAAGGGCTATGACCACTATCCATGCTTGCGCAAGCTTGAGCGCATGAGCCGCGGCCAAGTCGAAATTACGACTAAGCGTGATCCTGCCGACACGCTTACGGCAGTCGCGGTCATCATGGCGTACGTGTGTCAGTCGGCCGATGGCGACCTCGACTCGCTCGGCATTCGCTGGCGCAGCGTCAACCGTCCCGACTTTACGACGGCGTCGCGCGAGTGCGCCCGTCGCCTATGCCCGTTTTTCCCCGATAAATGCCTAGTCCACGGCGCCCGCCGTCGCGCGGCGCATGCCGATGTGGTGGTCACCAACCATTCCCTGCTGTTCCGCAATGTTGCGGCCGAGGGCAGAATCTTGCCCCCGATTCGTCATTGGGTAATCGACGAGGCCCATTCCATCGAGCGCGAGGCGCGCCGTCAATGGGCGCGCGTGGTGTCGGCGGACGAATCACGCGTTCTGTTTGAGCGTCTGGGTGGCTCGAGCACCGGCGCGCTAAGCCAGGTTTCCCGTGATTTGGCAACCTCCGAGGGCTCTACGCTCTATCTGGGCCTTACTGCCAAGGCGACGTCGACAGTTGCGCGCGCGAGCATGGCGATCGCCGGCGTGTTCGATGGCGTTCGCGAGCTCGGCCGCCGTGCGCGTGGGGGTTATGACAATGCCAATCTATGGATTGGCCCCGAGCTGCGCGAATCTGACGACTGGCATGATTTCTTACAGTCGGCCTATACTGGCATCGACGCATTGGAACAAGCTGACAAGAGCGTCGACGCGCTGGTGCAAGCCGTCGCCGCCGACAAGCCAGAGGTTGTTGTCGACCTGGGTGATATCTCGCGCCGCCTGCACGAGCTGGCCGAGAACCTAAAACTCATCATTGATGGTACCGATGAACACTACGTGTATTCGCTGCAGGTCAATCGCAGGCTGCGTGCCGGCGGAGAGTCAATGACCGCAGAGCGCATCGACATTGGCGAGGCCTTGGCAACCGAGTGGCTGCCCGAGGTTCACACGGCTATCTTTGCCTCGGCGACCATGACGGTGTCCAAAAGCTTTGAGCACTTTAACCATGCGGTCGGCCTTGATCGCATCGGTGCTTCAACGTCGTCATCGCTGCACTTGGATTCGAGCTACGACTTCGATTCGAACATGGCTGTAGTCGTTGCGGGCGATATCCCCGATCCGCGCGATCGTGAGAGCTATCTTACGGCGCTCGAGCGCGTACTGGTCGACGCCCATCTTGCCATGGGCGGATCGGTGCTCACGTTGTTCACCAATCGGCGCGACATGGAGGACCTATACGCCCGCGTTGAGCCCAAGATGGCCCGTGCGGGTCTGGAGCTCAACTGCCAGCAGCGCAACTCATCTCCTCGTCGCCTGCGCGACCGGTTTATCAACGAACCGACCTCGTCGCTTTTTGCGCTCAAGGCCTTCTGGGAGGGGTTTGATGCCAGCGGCGAGACGCTGCGCTGCGTCATCATTCCCAAGTTGCCGTTCTCGAGCCCCACGGACCCGCTCTCGTGCGAGCGCAACCTGCGCGAAGACCGCGCATGGGCGCGCTATTCGCTGCCCGAGGCGGTGCTCGAGGTTAAGCAGGCCGCGGGGCGTTTGATTCGCTCGTCGACCGATAGCGGCGTGCTGATCTTGGCGGATCCTCGCCTGGTGACGAAGGGCTATGGCAAGAAGTTCTTAACGTCGCTGCCCACGAGCTCCTACCAGCGCATCGAATCGGCGCAGATCGGGCACTATCTACAGCTGTGGCGTGCACGCCACGAGCGGCGGCGCTAAAGCGGACAGACGAGGGTTTTTGCCATATCGCACAGACGCTTTGACAGGGCGGGGTCATCCAAGATGCGGATGGCTCCGCCCGCTGCGATTATCTGGCTCAGCAGCCAACGCTCGGAGCCGTAATGTACGGTTACCGTTGCCATGTCTGTCCCGCTGCGCTCGATTAGGGTGATGCCGGCCCAGTCCAGATGCTCCGCCATATCGAATGGCATCAAGAGCTTTGCGCTACGCTGCGTCCGGGCAAGGGAATCGTGGAGGGATGCAACGTCCGGTGCGTGAGGCACGACGGAGTCTTCCGTCAAGGCGAGTCCCTCGATTTTATCCATGCGATAGGTGCGCTGCTCATCGACCGCGATGTCCCAGGCAATCAGATATGTTTGGTCGCCGTTTGCTGTAATGCGCAAGGGGTCGACCAGACGCTCGCGTGGCCGCGCATCGTCCATCGAGCGATACGAGATACGACAGCGAACGCCGTCCTGAATGGCGCAGCTCAGCTGCTGCCAGTGCGACCCGTGGTTGACGGTGTCAAAGACGTGCTGGTTATAGCCGAGCTCTTCGGGTAGAAGAGCATGTCGAATTCGAGCCGCCGCCTGGGGCTCGATCCCCAACGATTCAAGTTCGTGGTTGAGCACAGCGCCCTCGGCGGCACTCAGGCGCAGCGGTAGTACACGCCCGGCGTCACCGGTGAGGACCACGCGCTCGCCGTGGCATTCGCAGATGATACGCGCACCCGATTCTCGGTCCGCGAGCGTCGAGACGATCTCGAGAATCTCGTCGAGCGACGCCCCCGTGATGTCAAAGCGACTGCAAATCTCGGTTCGTGTCATGCCGCTCTCGCCGGCGGCGTAGAGGGCCTCCATGATGTCGAGGGCGCGCGAGAGCCTCTGCTCGCTGGTGAGTTTACGCACGGGCATGCTCGTGCACCGTCCTTTCAATGAGGTGGTTCCACGCCTGCTTGAGCGATTTGGGGGCCATGGGCCTCATGCCGTCCATGGCGTGGGCCATGCAAAATGAGGCGGCGGCTTCAAGATCGCGCACGTCAACGGTCCAAGTCCATCCCGAATCGGTGTGTGCGAGCTCACCTCGCCCGCGCGTGAGGCCGTTGATCATATCGATCTGCGTCTGCGGGGCGAACGAGAACGTAGCCGCAACGGGCGGGCGGGCGGCAAAATCGAATTCAAAGAACAGGTAGTCGTTGAGATTGAAGTCTGCAGGGATGGCGTAGGCCTTCGAAGGACGCCAAGCGCGAACGATACGGTCGCAGCGGAATGTCCTGATGTCGTCGGTGGCATTGTCGAGGCCGCAGAAGTACGCAACGCCCTCGCGCTCGAACATGCCGTAGACGCAGACGGTACGCTCTTTCTGCTCACCGCGTCCGTTCTGATATAAAAATCGCAGTGCGCATCGCTCGGCAAAGGCGCTCCATACCGCATCGACGGTGGGAGAGCGGCGGATCGGTGCTTCGTCCGCCGTCGTCCTGCCGGTGAGGTAGGCAATCTTGGAACGAATATCGGCAAGCGGCGCGGCAAAAGTGGATGAGCCGGCCGCTATTGTCTGGTCGATAGCGTTGAGCAGGATATCGGCGTCGTCTGCGGTGATGAGGCCGCCTGCCGCAAACGTGTGCTCGCGGTCGATTGTCCATGAGCTTTCCTCGGTCTCCTGCGCGCCGGCGGGGCGAACCTCCTTGATTAAGATGCCGCGTTCGAGCAGTTTGTCACGATCGCGCCGAAACTTGCGCTTATCCGAGTCGATATTGCCCGAGCCATATCCCAGGTCAGAATCCAAGACGATCTGCTCGGTCGTCAGCGGTTCGGGGGAGCTGTTGAGCACAAAGAAAAGATTGAGGATGCGCTGAGCCGTTTTATCGAAACTGGGCTCCGAATTCCCCTTTTTAATTGTCGCGGTCGCGTCGCTTGCCGTCATAGAGTCCTCGCATGAGAAGGTGGTTTGCTGCCATGATTTTAGTCCGATATGGAGATTAGGCTATATCCTTGTCCGCTCGGGGCGTTAAGATGGCCCGAATTCGGTCGTTTGCGCTCGCTCGGGGTATACTTTCGACTATATACGGTTCTAATGTGCATGCATTGGGCCTATTTGTCGGATTATGGATGTGGAGCGCACATGGCGAACACCCAGAACTATATTAACCACCTGCTGCAGAACACCGGCATCACGCCGGCATGCAGCGAAGAAGAGCGCTTGGCTGCCGAGGATATCGCTCAGATCTTCCGCAACCACGGCTTTGATCCCGAGGTTCAGGAGTTCAATGCCCCGGCGCCCAGCAGGTTGGCATTTGCCGTTACCGGTATTCTTGCGTTTGCCGGCGCCCTGCTGATGGGCATCGGCGGCGGCATCGGCTTGGTCGGCACCTTGCTGGCCATTGTCGGTGCCGTTCTTTACGTGCTCGAGCGCACGGGCCATCCCGTGGTTTCGCGCCTGGGCAAGACGGGCGTGAGCCAAAATGTCATCGCCTACCACAGGGCCTCGGGCCCGCTCGCGTCTCCGCGCAACCGCCCGGTGGTCGTTGTCGCACACTACGACTCTCCCCGTGCTGAGCTGCTCGCCCGCGAGCCCTATGCTTCGTATCGTGCGCTCATCGCCAAGCTGTTGCCCGTTGCCACGGTTGCCCCTGCTGCCGTTGCCATCTTGCGTATCCTGCCGCTCCCCGGCGCGCTCAAGGTTCTGCTGTGGATTGTCGCGATCCTCGCTTCCCTCGTTGCGCTCGCCAACGCGGCAAACATCATTTCTAACCGTTTTGTGCTTCCCTATACGTCCGGCGCAGTGTGCAACAAGTCTTCTGTCGCCGCTATGCTCGGCGTTATGGACAACGTTGCTCCCTTCCAGGGCGAAAACGAGTTTCCCGACGATGTTCCGTTCGATACCTATTTTGGGGAGCAGAAGCGTCGTGCCGAGGAGATGGCGCGCGCAGCAGCGGAGTATGCCGCGGCCCAACAGCAAAACGACTACGGCAACACCATCGAGTATGAAGAGCCTACCTACGCCGAGGACGAGTTCGGTCAGCCGATTGCTCCCGACGCTCAGACCGAGCCCGAACAGGGCGAGGCTTTCGACGAGCAGATCGAGGGCTTTGAGGGTGCGTCTGCCGACGAGACGCTGATTGGCGCCATCGTGCCCGAGGATCAGAATCAGGCTGTCCAGGCCGAAGAGTTCAATGACGAGGTTCCCACTGCCGAGCCGGCGGAGGAGCCTGTCGCGGCCGAGCCCGAGCCCAGGCTCTATCGCAATGCCGCCGGCAACATCCGCTTTGGTTCGGATGCCATCCGTGCGCTCGGAATGCTTCCCGAGTCCTGCACGCTCGATTACGAGGAAGGCGAGGAGCCGACGTTTGAGCCCGAGCCTGCCCCCGTCGTGACTGCATCTGCGCCCGTTGTCGCCGTGGATGATGAGTCTGCCGCGGTTGCCGCTGCCGTTGCCGAGCCCGAGGCGGTGTCCGCGATCGATCCCGCGGCAGGACTGGACATTTTGGCTCCCGCCGCGCCGGCGCAAGACGTTACGGACGAGCCTGACGACGATTACGCTGAACAGCCGAGGCGCGTGTCTTACGAGAGCGATACTGATTTCTCGGCCGAGATTCCCGCGGCAACGCCCCATGCCGATATTGCATCCGCGTTCTCTTCGATTGGCGCCAGCGCTTCCAACTTCTTTAAGGGTGCGCTTGCAAAGGGCAGGAAATTTGTCGACGATTTCGAGGGGAAGCGCACTGCCGCACGCGAGGCTGCCGAGCAGGAGGCTATCGCTCAGCAGCAGGCAGCCGAGGCGGCACGTGAGCGCGCGGCGCAAGAGTTCGAGCAGAACGAGGCTATGCGGTCCGTGCCTGTCGACGCCGCCGAAGCTACAACGTCCTTTGAGGCTCAGCAGCACGTCGATAGCACCATGTCGTTTGATGCCACGCAGTTCGATTCCACGATAACGTTTGAAAAGCAAGGCACCGCGATTGCCGAGCCCCTTCCTGTTTCCGATGAGCAGGGCGACGCGGCAGACGATGACGAGCCTATTGATGCTGCCGAAATCCAAGATGTCGCCGGGCACGAGCCCGTCGAGGTCAACTGTGACGAAGAGCAATACGCGGCAGCCGATCAAGGTGATTCGACCGAGGTCGAGCAGGAGGAAGTGCCTGCGGTTTCCGAGGCTCCCGAGACAGATGGGTCGAGGCCTTACTCCACGCAGATTTTCACCATGCCGATCCCGAGTGGTTCCGGTGCCACGGTTGCCGATGTCGCTCCCACTCAGGACGAAACGGTCGATTCCCTTATGGCCCAGATTTCCTCCCAAGCATCGCCGCGTCCGCAGATGAATGTTCCCGATCCGGCGTCGGCACCGTCGCCTGCACCCTCCTCGTCTCCGCTGGCTTCGGTCCCCGATCCGTCGCTGCCGTCGATGAAGCAGACAAACGTTGCGTCTCGCACGTCGCTGTTCGACCTTCCCGATCCCTCCGCACAGGTCAACGACCCCTTTGCTACCGCTCAGGGTCCCGAACCCACATCGGCACCCGTTGCGCCTCCTAGGCCCGTTGCGTCGGGCGCACAGCCGATCGAGACCATTTCGGCTCCCGCCCCTGCGGCACCTAAGTCTCGCAAGCGCGGCCTGGGCGGCCTGTTCGGTCGTAAAAAGAAAAACGAACAGGACAGCATGAGTGACTGGCTGGGCGTCGAAGACGATTACGATGCCAAGAAGTCCGGTCGCGGCATCGGTTCGTGGGATAATTTCGAGGACGATAACGATGGCTGGAAGGGCGGCGCTACGTCTTCCGACGGCGCTTCTTCCGAAGATATGCTCTCGGCTGTCGCTTCTATGGGCGACGATGAGCTGCTCGGTCACGATATCTGGTTTGTGGCAACGGGCGCCTCGGATTGTGATGGCTCCGGTATGAAGGCCTTCTTGGCTTCGCATCGCGATAAGCTCCGCGGCGTCTTCTTCATCAATCTTGAATCCGTCGGCGCCGGTAGGCTTTCGGTGGTGACGGTTGAGGGCGAACAGCAGCTGCTCAAGGGCGATCGCCGCATCATGAACCTGGTCAGCAAGGTGTGCAAGTCGTTCCATGTCGATTGTGGCGCGCTCGAGATGCCCTATGCCAAGACCGATGCCTACGCCGCGCTCGAGGCGAGCCGCCGAGCCCTCACCATCGCCGGCGTGGACGGCACGCGTCTGGCTTGCGCTCGTACCGAGGACGACCTGCCCCACAATGTCAACCCGACGAACATTGCCACGGTATCCGAGGTCGTGACCGAGGTTATCCGCCGTTCGTAGACGGAGCTCTAAGGAGTCAACGTGTTTTCGTATATTAAGCGCCATTGGCCTGTCTACGTGATTTTGACCTTGATTGCCATTGCGTTAGGGTTTGGAGCTGCCTACATCGTGGGCGCGAAGGGCTCGACCCCCGCCTCCGCAATCAGCGAAGAGGTGGAGCAAGAACAGAGCACGGGTGCCGATGGGATTCCTGAGTCCGAGCAAGCAATCGTTGATGGTGGATCTTCGTCTGCAGAGTAGATGCGGCGATTTAAATGATTGAAAGCGGGCGAGCCGGGGGACTGGCTCGCCCGCTTTTTCATCGCGCTAGCGCTTCTTTGGGATTGACCTAAGGCGAGCGAACCATAGGGCTGCGGCACCCGAGGTCAGGAGCGCGGTGATGCAAGCGGCGATGGGAGCTGATCCTGTTGCCGGTAGGTCCTGCGGTAGGGTACAGCGTTGAATGACACTGTCCTCGTCGTGTGACTCAAGTTTATCGCCGCCGCCGTTGCGGCAAAGATCGACGCGTGCGCTGTTGGTGAGTGCAGTTTGGGGTGTGTAAGCCGACGTTGCCTGCATGTGCACGACTGCGCCCCGAGCATCTGTGCCAAGGATTGCTTTGGCATCGTCAAGGTCGTCGTGCTCATCTTTGAGATCATCACGGGTCCAAGAATCCGTATCGCTTCGAGTCGTAAAGTCGGCGGCTACCGCACCGTATTCAATGCGAATGCCCGTCACGACGGTATTGGATGCAAGGTCGAGTTCTTTCGCCTCGAGTGTGGCGGATTCCGTGGTCGAGACATCCGCCTTCCAGAGGTGCCAGCCGTCGTAATCGACGAGGCGGCAATCTTCACCCAGACTCTCTTTTACTTCGTCGGACTCAAGCCAAGGATTTTCGTGCCCATCGTCAAGCGTCGCGTTTGCCGGCTCATCGACGTCTGTCGAGTCCAACGGCGTCGTGCGATACCACACGTTGCACAGACCGTTGAGGTCGCCGATGGCGACGGGGGTTTCGATTGAGACGAATCTCGCCGTGCCGTCTTTGGCGCACTCAAGATCATCGGTAATCGTAAACTCATCAACCCAAGTAGCGGAATCGTTTCGAGCATCGATGGTATAGGAGAAAAGCCCATCCGTATTGGTTTGCATCGCGGCGCGGTTTTTTCCATCGCCGTTAGCCAACAGATCCTTCCCGATAGGTTGGACAAGTTCCTGACGCTTGTCGACCTGCCCTTTGATCTCGATGGGCGCATCCTTCATCGCGACGGATTGGACTTCTCCCGTATCCTTTATTTCAAACGTTATCTCCTCGGCAAGGTCATAGGTCCGCGGAGACATCGTTTCGCGCAACGAGTAGGTGCCGGGTGCAAGATGTTCGATGCGGTGCGGCTTGTCGGATGAGGTCCAGGAGTCTATTTCGGTTTTATCGGGACCATATAAGGTGAGCTGTGCGCCTTTCACTTCCTGCTCTCCGCTTGCATCGACCTTGGAGATATCAACCTTGGTGTAATCGTCGGATACGTTAAGCCGTGCTTCCACAACGGGTGTTTTCTGGTCGGCATAGGTAAGGTCGACGATATGGTGCGTTCGGTCGAGTAAGAAGCCAGTCGGCGCCTGAGTCTCGACGACCTCGTAGCGTGCGGTGCCAGATCCCAACGGGAGGTCGTCCGCGCGTGCTTCTCCAGTTTCATCCGTCGTGACGGTAGCGACAGTCTCACCGTCGAGCGCGGCAATGCTACCGTCGGGGCGCACGATATCACCTGAGGCACGGATCTCAAAGATGGCGCCCGCGAGGCTGCTGCCGTCTACGGCATCGGTTTTAACGATCCTGATGTTTCCGGTCGCGGCGTGGTCATAATACGAGGCGATTGCAACGGGCGTTAGGTTTATATCGGCGGGTATGTTTACCTCGATCTCTCCGCCGACAAGATAGGGCTCTTTGGCCGAGGTTTCGCGTACATAATAGGTGCCCGGCACGAGCGATTCGGGCAGTGTGACGGTGCCGGTCGCGTCAGTCGTAAAGGTGTCCATTACGTTATGTGCTGGATACCAGCATGTTTGTGAGACAGGTTTGTGATTGCTGTCGAGGAGTTGGAAGGTGAATCCGGCTAGGGGAACAGAAGCGCCTGTTTGGGCATCGCGTTTTACAATCTGGAGATGCGTCGACAGAGCGTGGTTGTCCACGATATATTGAAGCTCGGCGCCGTCGGAAATCTGATTGGCCTCGACGGTCCATTCCCCCGCACGTTTAAAACCCTCGGGGACGGTTTCCGGAACCTCGCGAACCGTGTAGCCGGCACGGTCGTATGGGACGGCTCCGTGGACACCGGCGGGTCGCTTGCCTGTGCCGAACCATGCTTCGGGCTGATCTTTGGTGGAGGCAAAGCCATAGATGTTTGTGGTCAGTGTGCCAACAACCTGCTGAGAGCTGTTGCTGACAACCTCAAAGACAACACCTCCTGCCGGCTGCTCCAGGCCGGATTGATCGCTATTGCCGTAGTCCTTGAATTTGGAAATCTCAAGGTCAAACGCAATGGGGATATCGGAAACGCGCGATTCGATCTCGACCACGCCTGAATCACCGAGCTGGTCGGCTCCAACGGTATAGGACCAGCTGTCGTTGGTTGGCAGGTAGCCCTCGGGGGCTTTTGACTCATAGATGGTAAAAGTTCCCAGGGGGACATCGGTGAGGGTGGCCCGACCGCTTTCGTCAGTCGTGAGAATTTGCGACCATCCAGGGGTTGATTGCGACACACACGTGAACTCTGCTCCTGCGAGTGAAGATCCCACCTGGGGGCCGGCATTCGTCGCGGCATCGAGTTTTACGACATGCAGGGTGATGGCGCCGGGTTGTTCATCGATGGCGACCTGCCCGCCGTCATTCCCCGTGGTAAAGGCAACGCGATCGGGGCGGGGGACATAGCCGGCCGGCGCCTTCGTTTCAACTAGGTAGTATGCCGTGTTGGGTAGGAGTGTTGCCTGTGCTCGACCGTTGCCGTCCATCTGGATGGTGCCGACACGTGCGTCGCTGGCGCTCTCAAAAATATCGAATGTTGCCCCGGTAAACTGATAGGTATTGTTTCCGCTGGTAATAACAGTGTTCGCAGACTGCTTTTGGAAGGAAACAGAGACCGCCGGCAGTACATAGAGCATGTCTTGACGTCTGCTGCCGCCCGATACGGTTCCTAGATAGCGCCGCGCGCGGTGCGGAGCGGCTTTGATGCTTCCTGATTTTGCGCTGTCGTGGAGCCACCGCGCAGCCGCCACGACTTCATTGTCGGCGGTAAAGTGCCCGCTCTTGGTTTTGCCCTGAGCGGTCGTGTAGGAGTAGGTGCCGTCGACATGGGTAGTGCCGTTGAGCATCCATACGGCAAGCTGGGTGGCGGCGCGGGCGCGATCGGGTGAAAGATGGTAACCGCCAAACGACGTGGCGGTAGGATATCCGTGACAAACGATTGCCGCGAACTCGTCGTCGAGCCACACCCAGCCTTGATCAAAGTTGAGCCATGGGCCGCCCGGCTTGGTGGGCCCGGGGCGTTCCTGGTTCATGCAGTAGGCAATCGAGGCGTCCTGAGCTTCATATTTGCCGATGAAGAAGGGTCCACAATCATCGCTAATGGTGCGGAAGCCGAGCTGGTCGTAGCCATCGATGGCAAATGCGACTCCCGGAGCCAGGCAGCCGAAAAGCAGGAAGAGGAGCAGGAGCAGCGGACCTGTTGCGATTGCGCTGTGGACAGAGTGCGTGGGTGCGTTGGACATGGCTGCTCCTTATCCCTCGTGCGCCGCATGGGGAGGTTGCGACGCGTAGGATGAGGCTACCCCCGAGGTTCATGCGGGTAAGTACCGGAGCCTGACCAAAAGCTTGCCCAATTCCTGACAAATTGAGCTCAAATACAACAACCAAGCAAAAGCGCAGGTAGAAGATAGGGAGAACAGGAGGTCAAAGGTCCTCATCTCCACAATTGACGCGATTTTCAAACGAATCTCCACAGCTAAAACAAGCATCACCACCCTTGTATCGAACAAGACAACCGCGTTATACTAGCCAACACATAAGCGGGCATCGCCAAGTGGTAAGGCATCAGCTTCCCAAGCTGACACTCGCGGGTTCGAGTCCCGTTGCCCGCTCCAGTTAAGAGCACAAGCACGGCACCATCACGGTGCCGTGCTTTTTTCAATAAAGTGCCGGGACTCGAACCCGACAGGGTGCGAGCGTAAATAAACGCGAAGCGTTTATAGCGAGCAGGCAAGGTCGCCGATAGGCGACCGCAGCCGGTGCGGATTTGCGAAGCAAATACGCGGACGTCCCGTTGCCCGCTCCAATTCCAAAATGTTAGGTTCATGCCTACTGCCCATACTTGCACCTGCGCACGGTACAATGGTTGGGTTACGACCAACGTGCCAATAACCAAAAAGGAGCCGCTATGATCGATCGCTATACCCGCCCGGAGATGGGACACATCTTCTCCCTCGAGAACAAGTACGCCATTTGGCAGGAGATCGAGGTCCTGGCCTGCGAGGCCCAGGCGGAGCTCGGCAAGATCGGCATTTCTAAAGACGAAGCCCAGTGGATCCGCGACCACGCCAACTTTGAGAAGGCAAAGGTCGACGAGATCGAGGAAGTCACGCGCCACGACGTTATTGCCTTCCTGACCAACATGAAGGAGTACATCGACGCCGATGTTCCCGAGGGCGACCCCAAGCCCAGCCGCTGGGTTCACTATGGCATGACCAGCTCCGATCTGGGCGATACGGCTCTGTGCTACCAGCTCACCCAGGCCTGCGATCTGATCATCGAGGACGTCAAGAAGCTCGGCGAGATCTGCAAGCGCCGCGCCTTCGAGGAGCGCAACACGCTTTGCGCTGGCCGCACCCATGGCATCCATGCCGAGCCGATGACCTTCGGCATGAAGTTTGGCTCTTGGGCCTGGGAGCTCAAGCGCGATCTGGATCGTCTTGAGGATGCCCGCAAGAACGTTGCCTTCGGTGCCATCTCGGGCGCGGTCGGCACGTACAGTTCCATCGAGCCGTTTGTCGAGGAATATGTCTGCGAGCACCTGGGTCTGGTCCACGACCCGCTGTCCACGCAGGTCATCTCCCGCGACCATCATGCCTACCTCGCCGGAGTCCTCGCCACCACGGCGGCCACCTGCGAGCGCATCGCTACCGAGGTTCGCAATCTGCAGAAGACCGATACGCTCGAGGCCGAGGAGCCGTTCCGCAAGGGTCAAAAGGGCAGCTCCGCCATGCCGCACAAGCGCAACCCGATCACCATGGAGAAGGTCTGTGGCCTGTCGCGCATCGTGAAGTCCAATGCCCAGGTCGCTTTCGACAATGTCGCCCTGTGGCATGAGCGCGACATTTCGCACTCCTCTGCCGAGCGCGTCGCCCAGGCCGATAGCTTTATCGCACTCGACCACATGTTCCAGTGTCTCATCCGCGTTATCGACGGCCTGCAGCTGTATCCGGCTCGCATGATGGCCAACCTCAACAAGACTCGCGGTCTCATCTTCTCCTCTAAGGTCCTGCTGGCCCTCGTCGATACGGGCATCACCCGCGAGGATGCCTATGCGATCGTGCAGGAAAACGCCATGGCTACCTGGCACGAGGTGCAGGACTGCGTCTCCGGTCCCACCTTTAAGGAGCGTCTCGAGGCTGATCCGCGCTGCACCGTCAGCCAGGAGAAGCTCGACGAGATCTTTGATCCGTGGGACTTCCTCACCCGCATCGACACGGTCTTCGATCGTCTGGAGCAGCTGAGCTTCGAGTAGGGTTGACCTAATTCGACCGCCTGCGGATGCATTTCAACCATTGGCGCCTTGCCCGTCTTGGGCAAGGCGCTTTTTTCGCTGTCGTACTTGCCCCCTGGTAATAAAATGAACCTCATCTGCTGTTTCGATGAAAAGAGCCGTGTGCCCAGACGTATCAAACGAGCCACCATCGTCTCGTTTACGCTCATCCTCCTTGTTGCCGTCTGTGCGGGCGCCCTGACGTATACCGTTCGAAGCGGTTCTTCCTCCTCGAGTGAAGCCGACAAGGATCTCCCGGTGCTCAAAATCGGCGTTACGGATAACGATCCCTATGTGTATATCGATACCACGGGCGACTACGCTGGTATCGATATCGATATCGCTCGCGAGGCTTGCAAGCGCGCGGGAATCAAGCCGCAATTCATCGACATATCTTGGAATGATCGTGACCGCCTGCTCAAAAATGGCGATATCGATTGTCTGTGGTGCGACTACTCGCCCTGTTATCGCGAAGACGAGTATTACTGGACTGAGCCGTATCTAACCATAACGGTTTCGGTTGCCACCAAGAAAACGAGTGGTATCAAGTCCTTGGCGTATCTCGATGGCAGCAAGACTGTTGCGGTGATTGCCGGTTCGGTGAGTGAACGCCGATTGTTTGCCGGGGACCTAGGGATCTCGCCGGATGTGCACATCAAATCATATGGCTCTGCCGAACTCTGCAAAGCTGCCCTGGTCAAAGGTTATGTTGACTGTTGGATGGCGGACGTCCAATCGCTCGACCGGCTCGTCGCGCAGTATCCCGGTGTTTATCGTGTGTTTGCCGACAACGTTATGACGGTTGACCTTGGCGTCGCGTTTAAGGACGGCTATGAGGGGGAGTACGTCAAAAACCTCGATACCGTGCTGTTCGAGATGGATCGAGATGGCACGATTGAGCGCATTGTGGGCAAGTACAAGGCAAGGGCGACGACGGACGGGCAAGGAGCGGAATCATGACAAATGATGAGCGCCGCTTGCGCCGAAAGGCATTAGTCACCGCGGCTATCTGCGTTGTGGCCAGCGCTGTTTTGTTGGGTCTGCTGTATGTGGTCGGTACGCATCGCTGTCTCAATAAAACGCTTGGGTTTGGCCAGGAAACCATGGTGTTTTTAAAAAACGCCTGCGAAAAATATGACCGATATGAACAGGGAAGAAAAACCGAGGCGACGCACAATTTGGATGCCGCGCTCGAGTCGTTTTCGACGTTCTTGCCGCCTGATTGCGTAGAAGTCAACGATGACCTCGTCGAGGAGTACGTCCATACCGAGCACCTTTCGGGAATGTTGGTCATGGACGCCGACGGTCATATGGCCGCTCATTACGATATCGACGGTCGCGATCCGCTGATGCTATGGCGAGAGGAGCTTGCCTGTTCGTCGGTCGCATCGATGTACCGAGGCTCCAAGGTGTCCTACTCGACGGTCGTAGAGCGTCGAGATGTCGACTTTGCCGTGAGTGTTGTTCCGTACGGTGATGGCGTAGCGCTGGGGTATCGATCGCTTGCGCCCGAGCCCGCCGATGATTATTCGTATACGATCGCCGACGTGCTCGTGAACAACACATTCCATCAGAGCCCAACGGTGTTCGTGATGCGCGGTGCACAAATCGTTTCTTCAAACGATTCGACCGTCGATATAGCTCTCGCCCGGCTTCTTGCCGATAGCGGAATTGATTGGAAAGACGAAGGCTTATCACGTGTCGAATATCGGGGAAGTACCTGGTATGCCGTGCGTGCGGCGTATAAGGACTATCGCCTGTTTGCGCTCTATCCCAAATCTGAGGTCATGTCGGGCAGGATTTCATTTATCACTGCCGGCGTACTGGCGTTCCTGGTGTTTTTGGTTGTAGTGCTGTTGGTGCGTATCGTCGCCGATCGTCGCAATTTGGCCGAAAAGGACAAGCAGCTCGGCATCATCAATGCCATCAGTACCACGTATGAGTCGACCCTCCTGTTGCATCTCGACACGCTTGAGATCGAGGGGATTAACATGTCGCCATCGGTGGCGAAGATATTTGCCGAGCACTCCGAGGCATATGACTTTTTTGCAACGGTTTGCCGAGACATTGTGAGTCCCGAAAGTCGCGAGGCGGTCATGGAGCTCTTAGATATAAAGACGCTTCGGGATCGTATGGAGGGCGTGCCGTACTTGGATGCCGAGGTACGAGACTGCCGAGGTACGTGGTATTCGCTGCAGGTTGTTCCACAGCGCCGCGATGAGCGGGGTCGACTGGAATCGGTCGTCGTGGCAACGCATAACATCTCGATGACAAAGCGCGCCGAGGAGCTTTCTTTCCAGGACAAGCTGACGGGGCTTCGCAATAGAAATTACCTTGAGTCCCTTGGCGACGACCTGGTGAACGAGTCCCTGCCCGTGAGTGTGATCATGATGGACTGCAATTTCCTCAAGCGTACCAACGATCTCTACGGTCACGAAATGGGCGATGAGCTGCTGCGGCGTACGGCGTCTGTATTGAGGCGGGCGGCAGGCGAGAAATTTGTGCCTATGCGCATTGGTGGCGACGAGTTCTTGCTGATTTGCCCTCACACCGATCGCGAATCCGCATGTGAAGTAGTGCAAGATCTTCGCCTCAGCCTTGCTGCTGCGAGCGATGAGGTGCTGACAGTCAGTGCGTCGTTTGGCGTCGCGACGGCAGAGGCACCCGGTTATACACTGACCGAGATTTACCACATCGCTGACCACAACATGTATCAAGAGAAACGAAAAGTCCACGCTCGGGAAGCAGATTGCTAGTATTGCTACCGCCGATTTGCGCATTGGGGAATGTTGAATCGGTGCCCGCGATACTTTATCGGTTCGGACGGGGATAATAGACGTCTGAAATTGCTTTACGAGAGGGGAACGCAATGATTAGTTTTGATTACAAGCCTCAGGGCGTATGCACTCGCAATATCCACCTTGACCTTTCCGATGACGGCAGCAAGGTGCTGGGCGTTGAGTTTACCGGCGGCTGCGATGGCAACCTCAAGGCCATCTCCAAACTGGTCGAGGGCGCTCCTGCCGACCGTGTGATCGAGGTTCTTGCCGGCAATACCTGCGGCATGAAGAAGACCTCTTGCGCAGATCAGCTTACGCGCGCTATCGAGGCCGCTCGCGCCGAGATCGCCTAATGGGTATCGCCGACCACATCAAGAACGGAATATCGCGCCGCGGCTTTGTGCTCGGTGGAGCTGCCGCGAGCGCTGCCACGGTGCTTGCCGGTTGCTCGAAAAAAACGGGCACCAGCGACGATGCCGCCGGCGAGCCGCAGGTTATCAAGGACGATTCGAAGATTGTCTCGATCACTGATGAGTACGAGGCAGTTGACATCGATCTTGAGCCGGCGGCATCGTGGACGCTGCCGCTGGGCACGTTGCTGTACTACTGCGATGGTGACTATGCTGCGGCAATGATGGCGCCCGCATCGGCACTGCACGCCAACACACTCGGTGTGCTCAACCTGGGCGATGGCTCGCTTACCACATTAATTGAGAATCCTATCGAGGGCACGGGATATGCTTTTTACGATGTCCGCGCCGGCGATGGCGTGTTTGCGTGGGTTGAGATGAACTTTGCCAATTCATCGTGGAAGCTCTACGCTCAAAATCTGTCGGGCGCTTCGCTCTCTGGCGACGTGGTTGAGCTCGATCGGGGTGGCAAGGACTATGATCCGCCACTGTTTACGGCGTTCGGGTCATCAGTCATCTGGTATAAAATGCCTTCGGCAGGCGGCAATAAAACGAGTAGTGATTCGTTTTGCTATCGTCGCTCGCTTGATGAATCTAAGGCCGAGACAATTTGGAAATCGACGGGCCGCTTTGCATCGGCCCCGCGTGCGAGCGACGGCATTTTGACCATCTCGCCGCGTGTCCGCAACGACGAGGGCGTCTACTACGGCATAACGGCAATCGATCTGACCGACGGCAACAACACCAAACGTGCCCAGCTAGTCCTTCCCTCGTCAGTCTCGCCTTTCGAGGCCGTATATATGGGCGATACCTTCGTGTTTTCTATCGAGGCGACCTATAGTGGCGTGGGCAGCTTGGGCAACATGGGCACGTATATCGGTAATGAGGGAGGGCCGTACCTCTTCCTGTCACGCGAGCCGCTTGCATGTGCGGCTGGCAAGAAGAATAAATACCTTGTTAAGGTGCAGGCGTCGCATTTCCTGATCGACACCTCTGCCAAGACCTATGGCTCGCTGCTGTCGCCCGACCGCGCTTTGGAGTATGGCGATTATCCAGCTACGGCGGGAAAATCGGACTCATTCCTTACGTACGCCACGGTGCGCAACAGCCAGGGTATACCCGAGACGGTCACTGCACGCCTATTCTCTCTTTAAGCTTAGAGGGGTTAAAAAGGCGCCAACAGGGGAATAAACGCGTTGTAATTGTGAGTACCGCCCGCCGAGCTGCCGCCTCATAGCGGCATCCGGCGGGCTCAGGTGCGTTAAAATGGGCTTGTTCTTAGCTAATTGAGACAGGGGGGCCGTGTTATGGCTTCAGATGCAAAAAAGATTCTGCTGGTCGAGGATGAGAAGGCAATCCGTGACGCCGTCGCTGCCTATCTCGAGCGCGAAGGCTACTGGGTTGTGGGCGTCGGCGACGGCCAGTCCGCGATCGAGGAGTTCGAGAAGCACCAGTTCGACCTGGTTGTGCTCGACCTTATGCTCCCCAAGATCCCCGGTGAGCGCGTTTGCCGCACTATCCGCGATACCTCGGATGTGCCCATTATCATGCTTACCGCCAAGGGTGAGATCGAGGACCGTATTATCGGTCTTGAGCTCGGCGCCGACGACTATCTGATCAAGCCGTTCTCGCCGCGCGAGCTCGTCGCCCGCGTTCGCGCTCTGTTCCGCCGTGCCCATCAGGCCGACGAGCCCGCCGTCGAGGTACTCGACTTCGGCGATCTGGTCATCGATATCTCGGGCCACAAGATCTTGGTCGAGGGCAAGGAAGTCGATTTGACGGCTTCCGAGTTCAAGCTGCTCACCACGCTCGCCCGCCATCCCGGCCGTGTGTATAACCGCATGGAGCTGGTCGAGAAAGTGCTCGGGTATGACTTTGAGGGCTATGAGCGCACCATCGATAGCCACGTGAAGAACCTTCGCGCCAAGCTGGGCGATGATCCCAAGAAGCCCAAGTGGCTCTACACCGTCCACGGTGTCGGCTATCGCTTCGAGGCTCCGGCCAAGACCGATAAGTCGGACGAGAAATAGGGAAATCATATATGACACCTGCGCGCTTTGAAATCGGACAAAAGCACAAGCAGGAGAGCGAGGCGGGTTCCAAGGCTAGTTGGAACACGCCTCGTTCCGATTCACGGCCAACGATGAGCTATCCCTCGCGCATGGCACTTGCTTTTGCTCTGACATCGCTCATGACGGTATTGGTGCTGGTGGGCGTGGTCTCTGTTGTGTGGGGCACGGTCTTTTCGGATTACACGCGCTCCAATATCGTCGAGATCGCCAATTCTGCTGCCGAAAAGCTTGCGACGTCGTATGAGGAAAACGGCAACTGGACTGCGGGCGAGCTGCGCACGGTCGCGACATCGAGTTTGGTATCCGACGACCTGAGTATGCAGGTCGTCAACAAGAAGGGCGTTGTCGTCTATGACGACTCATGGCCTTCGGCAAGCGCGACCGCCGATGTGCGCGAGAGCGAATCGGCGTCGAGCAGCTCGAGCGGTAAAAAAGCATCGCATAGCCCGGTCTCGTCTGCTCCAACCGACTCCGATAGCGTTGCCAACGTCGAAATCATAACGTCTTCGGGCGAGCATGTCGGACAGGTAAAGCTATGGGCCATCGGCTCCGATGCCTTGCTCACCAAGGCGGATTCTGCATTTAGGGAGAAGACCTTTAACGCCATGGCCCTCGCCGCGGTTGTTGCAATCTGCATCTCGGTCGTTATCGGATCACTCGTGTCGCGCATGCTCACCAAGCCGATTCATCGTATTACCAGCACCGCCAAGCAGATCCGCGATGGAGACCTGTCCGCTCGTACGGGCTTGCGCGGCGATGATGAGATCGATCAGCTGGGAGAGACCTTCGACGAGATGGCCACCTCACTCGAAAAGGATATGAAGCACGAGAAGCGCCTGACTTCCGATGTGGCTCATGAGCTGCGCACGCCGCTCATGGCCATGCTTGCAACGGTCGAGGCCATGCAAGACGGTGTGTATCCCACCGACGACGAGCATCTGGAGACGGTCGCTTCCGAGACGCGCCGCCTGGCCCGTCTGGTGCAGCAGATGCTCGACCTGTCGCGCATGGAAAACAGTACCGCGCCGCTCAACCTGGAGCCGGTGGACATGGTGCCGTTTGTGCGTTCGATTGTGAATGGCCAGGAGCGACTGTTTGCCGATCGTGACCTGCGCTTGCGCTTTGCGGATGAGACGCAGGGCCACGATGACGTTGTCGAGGCAGATCCCGACATGATCACGCAATGCGTCATCAACCTTTTGAGTAACGCCATGCGCTATACCCCCGAGGGGGGTTGGGTCGTGGTGTCGGTGCTCAGTGACCGCAAACACGTCGATATCGCGGTTTCGGATACGGGCATCGGTATCGCCAAGGATGATTTGTCGCGCATCTTCGGTCGTTTTTGGCGTGCCGACGCCAGCCGCGCCCGCGAAGCGGGTGGCCTGGGCGTGGGTCTCGCCGTGACTAAACAGATCGTCGAGCGCCATCATGGCTACATTTCCGTGGAGTCGGAGCTTGGAAAGGGTACGACTTTTACGATTCATCTGCCTCGCGAGCACACGGCGGACGCGGCATCTACTACAATGGAGCACTAGCTTTTCGCTATTCGGTGAAGGAGGGGTTTCGTCCCTGCCGCTCCGAGTTTGCGAAAACGTGCGGGAAAGAACCCGCATTACTGTCGTATTTTGGTAAGGAGTGACTCACGTGACAACGATGGAGCGTCGTCCGGATTCCCGTGGCAAGGTTCGTGATATCTACGATGCCGGTGAAAACCTGCTGATGGTCGCCACCGACCGCATTTCTGCGTTCGACTTCATTCTTCCCGACGAGATTCCGTTTAAGGGAGAGGTGCTCAACCGCATCTCGGCATTCTGGTTCGATAAGTTTGCCGACATCGTTCCCAACCACCTCGTTTCCATCGACCCGGCGGATTTCCCCGAGGAGTTTGCCGAGTATCGTGACTACCTCGCAGGCCGCGCCATGCTGGTCAAGAAGGCCCAGACGATTCCTATCGAGTGCATCGTCCGCGGCTATCTGACCGGTTCGGGCAAGAAGACCTATGACGAGAACGGTACCGTCTGCGGCATTCAGCTGCCCGAGGGTCTGACCGAGGCCTCCAAGCTTCCCGAGCCGCTGTTCACGCCGTCCACGAAGGCCGAGATCGGCGACCACGACGAGAACATTTCGTTCGAGCGTTGCTGCGAGATCGTGGGCGAGGACATCGCCGCGCAGATTCGCGACCTGTCCCTCAAGATTTACAAGGCCGCTGCCGAGTATGCCGCGACTCGAGGCATCATCATCGCCGACACCAAGTTCGAGTTTGGTGTCATCGATGGTAAGGTTACGCTGATCGACGAGTGCCTCACGCCCGACTCCAGCCGTTTCTGGCCTGCCGCCAGCTACGAGGAGGGCAAGATTCAGCCCAGCTACGACAAACAATTTGTCCGCAATTGGCTCAAGGCCAACTGGGATATGACGGGGGAGACCCCGCACCTGCCCGCCGAGGTCATCGATGGCACGTCCGAGCGCTATCGCGAGGCCTTCCAAATCATCACGGGCTCCCAGTTCACAAGTATGAAGGAGAACGCGTAAGTGAGTACCCGCAGCGCCACGAACAAGCGCACGCAATCCCGCGAGGTTACCGGGGTTGCGCGCAAGTCCGCCGCATCCGCTAAGCCCGCCCGTCAGGCAGCGAGCTCTGTTCACGTCGTGCCGGCATCATCCAAGGCACGCCGTAAAGAGCTCGAGAAGGGCGAAAACCTGGAAGGCCTTTCCAAGGAGGAAAAGCGCGCCCGCAAGGCCAAGCAGCGCGCCCGCGAGGATCGCATCTACACGGTGTCGAATATCCTTCTCAAGCAGGATGAGGACTACACCAAGCGCCGCCGTATTTGGTGGGCCGTGCTCGCTATCGGCATGGTGTTCATCGTGGCAATTTGGGTTTCGTTCTACTTCGTTCCCGGCGGCACGGTGTCCAGTCCCGTTCAGATGGTTGGCATCGTTGTGTCCTATGTCATCATCCTGGGTGACTTTATCTATGACTTCGCTCGTATTCGTCCCTTGCGCAACATGTACCGCGCGCAGGCCGAAGGCATGTCCGAGAATAAGCTCAACGCTCTTATCGAGCGCGCAGCTGCCGAGGAGGACAAAAAGGACTCCAAGAAGAAGTAGCGTTTGCATGCATACTTATCGCTAAGATATAAGGCGCGTCGTTTTTGCGGCGCGCCTTTTTACTGTTCTATAGATAGATGGAGTGGCACATGATTCGAGCTGCCCTGACGGTCGAAGAAGCTCTGGAGGGCATGAAGGCCCTGGAGCCCAAGATTAAAAACTATGCGCGTCTGGTTGTCCGCAAGGGCGTAAACGTCAAGCCCGGCCAGGAGGTTGTCGTTCAGTCTCCGGTCGAGTGCGCGCCATTTGCCCGCGTGGTGGTCGCGGAGGCTTATGCCGCCGGTGCCGGTCACGTGACAGTCATTTGGGCCGATGACGCCGTGACAAGGCTTACGTACGAGCATGTCGATAAAAGCTATTTTGAGCAGACGCCCGAGTGGAAGCGCCTGCAGTTGGATTCCCTGGCCCAGGACGGTGCCTGCTTTATCTTTATCGAGGGTGCGGACCCAGCGGCTCTGAAGGGCATTGACCCCGCCAAGCCCGCCGCGGCTTCCAAGGCAAGGAATACGCAGTGCAAGGTCTTCCGCCGTGGGCTGGACTACAACATCAACCCGTGGTGCATCGCCGGCGCGCCGGTCGTTGCCTGGGCTTGCGAGGTGTTCTCGGGCGATGCGGATGAGGTTGCGATCTATAAGCTATGGAATGCGATTCTACACACCGCTCGTGCCGATGGCCAGGACCCGGAGAGCGACTGGGAGCTTCATGACGCGGCGTTCGAAAAGAACCTGCGTTTCCTGAACGACAATCGTTTTGACCGCCTGCATTACACCGCGGCAAATGGAACCGATCTGACGATTGGCATGACGAAGGGTCACGAGTGGGCCGGCGGCAAGGGCGAGACGCCCGATGGGCACCCATTCTTCCCCAACATTCCCACCGAGGAAGTCTTCACCTCGCCTGATCGTATGCGCGCCGACGGTATCGTGTACTCGGCCATGCCGCTCATTCACCACGGTAACAAGGTTGATGATTTTTGGATTAAGTTCGAGGCCGGCCGCGTAGTGGACTACGATGCCCGCGTGGGCAAGGCGACGCTTGCGAGCATCATTGACACCGACGAAGGCGCCGCTCGTCTGGGCGAGGTCGCGCTCATCTCCAAGAACACGCCGATTCGCGAAAGTGGCGTTCTGTTCTACGATACGCTCTATGACGAGAACGCTAGTTGCCATCTCGCGCTAGGTGTCGGTTTCCCCGAATGTATCGAGGGTGGGTATGACATGTCCAAGGAGGAGCTCCTGGAGCATGGAGTTAACGTCTCGAGCACGCACGTCGATTTTATGATCGGTACGGACGACATCGATATTACGGGCATTACGCCTGATGGACGTGAAGTTGTGATTTTCCAGAACGGCCAATGGAGTTGGGAATAGTCCCAGACCGTGGTACAATGCCACCCGCGGGCCGTTAGCTCAGCTGGCAGAGCAGGGGACTTTTAATCCCAAGGTCCAGGGTTCGAACCCCTGACGGCCCACCATAGAATAGAAAAGCGACTGGTGGACGCCGGCCGCTTTTTTGTTGCCGCGCCACGGGTTCGAACCCGTCGGGGCGCGGAGCTGAGTAAACGCGTGAGCGTTTGCCAGCGCAGCGCGCAAGGCGCGAAAGCGCCGCAGCGGCCGCCTGCGGAGCAGGCTGAACCCCTGACGGCCCACCCAAAGTAAGGAATACGAAATGAAAACAAATAGATACGGAATTAGCGGCAGCACATTAAAGATAATAGCAGCCATTTCGATGGTTCTCGATCATGTAAGCAGGATCGTCCTGACCAATGGAATCATGACTCACGCATCGTACAGTCAGATATCAGACGAACAGTGGGCGATTCTAAGCGAGGCTTCGGATGTGCTTCATGTTCTTGGCAGAATTGCATTTCCCTTATTTTGCTTTTTGATAGTTGAGGGATTTTTGCATACTCATGACATAAAGAAGTACCTGCGAAATATGCTTGTCTTCGCAATCATTGCGGAGCCCATATACGATTTCGTTCAAACCGGGCAACTATTCGACCTTCGGCAACAAAATGTTATGTGTGAGCTCCTGCTTTCCTTGGTCTTTTTGATTATTCTGGAAAAGATACGAAGCCTTTCAAAATGGAAGAGATGCATCGCAGAAATTGCTCTGATTGTTTTGACAGCACTGGCAGCTGAATACACTAAACTAGATGGCGGTGTGTATGGCATTCTGCTTGTGGCTGCATTCTATTTATTCCACGACAGCAAGGGCAAGATGTTCTTTGCTGCAGTATGCGCAGTGCTCCTTTCGTCATGCCATATAGTTGGCGGCGGATTTGAGCTTGCTGCGGCTAATGTACTTAATCCTGATGTTGCTGCCGCGGTTGTTTCGTTGCTGCTTATCAATTTTTATAATGGCAAGCGAGGGCTGAGGCTGAAATACTTCTTCTACATTTTCTATCCGGCACATCTTGCTCTGCTTTATGGTGTCTCACTTATTGTTTTGAACTGTCTTTAAAAACTCTCAAACAAGTCTCTGAAAGCAGAACTAAATTGACCCTAGGACTGCTTGTGAATTTCCGGAAGACCTGTGAGATACGAGGATAGACAACGAGGGCTGTAGAAAGATGCTTCGAAAGCATGAATGGCAGCGAGAAAATGAGTTCGGAAGCGCCCTCTGGATGATCCAGCATAGAATAGAAAGCGATCGGCTCCGGCTGGTCGCTTTTTTGTTGCCGCGCCACGGGTTCGAACCCGAACTTCTCTATATATAAGAACGCTTGGCGAACAAAACCTGCCTTTTACCGACGGGAAACAAACAGCTGATGCTTTTGGAGTAAAGTGGCGCTCCAGAGATGACCGATGCCTTAACACCTATAAACCAGCTGGTCATCGCCAATATCAGAAGCCAATGCTTCAGTTTTAACCTCAGTGATGCGACTGAGGGACCTATTCATTTGTGAACAAAATATGGAGTGCGCGATTCCCGACCCCGGCTCCCCTCCGGTCTGGCAATATATCTCCTTGCCGCGCGGGCCGGTCGGACCGGATCAGCCGCCAGGCGTGCACCTTGAGAACCGGATACTGCGAGGATGGACACACCAGTTGTGTCGCATCCGGGCAGACATCGAACCATTTGAAATGGTCTAACTTGGATTTGTTTTTCGCAAGGCCGCCGAGAGGCGGCCCCGAGAAATTCCTTTTCCTATACAGAACCATATGAATCGAACGGAACCGATCAGCGATGAACTGAGAGGACCGGACGGGCTCGAAGCCCAGATATTTTGGACGGAGAGTTCGATCCTGGCTCAGGATGAACGCTGGCGGCGCGCCTAACACATGCAAGTCGAACGGCACCCACCTCCGGGTGGAAGCGAGTGGCGAACGGCTGAGTAACACGTGGAGAACCTGCCCCCTCCCCCGGGATAGCCGCCCGAAAGGACGGGTAATACCGGATACCCCGGGGTGCCGCATGGCACCCCGGCTAAAGCCCCGACGGGAGGGGATGGCTCCGCGGCCCATCAGGTAGACGGCGGGGTGACGGCCCACCGTGCCGACAACGGGTAGCCGGGTTGAGAGACCGACCGGCCAGATTGGGACTGAGACACGGCCCAGACTCCTACGGGAGGCAGCAGTGGGGAATCTTGCGCAATGGGGGGAACCCTGACGCAGCGACGCCGCGTGCGGGACGGAGGCCTTCGGGTCGTAAACCGCTTTCAGCAGGGAAGAGTCAAGACTGTACCTGCAGAAGAAGCCCCGGCTAACTACGTGCCAGCAGCCGCGGTAATACGTAGGGGGCGAGCGTTATCCGGATTCATTGGGCGTAAAGCGCGCGTAGGCGGCCCGGCAGGCCGGGGGTCGAAGCGGGGGGCTCAACCCCCCGAAGCCCCCGGAACCTCCGCGGCTTGGGTCCGGTAGGGGAGGGTGGAACACCCGGTGTAGCGGTGGAATGCGCAGATATCGGGTGGAACACCGGTGGCGAAGGCGGCCCTCTGGGCCGAGACCGACGCTGAGGCGCGAAAGCTGGGGGAGCGAACAGGATTAGATACCCTGGTAGTCCCAGCCGTAAACGATGGACGCTAGGTGTGGGGGGACGATCCCCCCGTGCCGCAGCCAACGCATTAAGCGTCCCGCCTGGGGAGTACGGCCGCAAGGCTAAAACTCAAAGGAATTGACGGGGGCCCGCACAAGCAGCGGAGCATGTGGCTTAATTCGAAGCAACGCGAAGAACCTTACCAGGGCTTGACATATGGGTGAAGCGGGGGAGACCCCGTGGCCGAGAGGAGCCCATACAGGTGGTGCATGGCTGTCGTCAGCTCGTGTCGTGAGATGTTGGGTTAAGTCCCGCAACGAGCGCAACCCCCGCCGCGTGTTGCCATCGGGTGATGCCGGGAACCCACGCGGGACCGCCGCCGTCAAGGCGGAGGAGGGCGGGGACGACGTCAAGTCATCATGCCCCTTATGCCCTGGGCTGCACACGTGCTACAATGGCCGGTACAGAGGGATGCCACCCCGCGAGGGGGAGCGGATCCCGGAAAGCCGGCCCCAGTTCGGATTGGGGGCTGCAACCCGCCCCCATGAAGTCGGAGTTGCTAGTAATCGCGGATCAGCATGCCGCGGTGAATGCGTTCCCGGGCCTTGTACACACCGCCCGTCACACCACCCGAGTCGTCTGCACCCGAAGTCGCCGGCCCAACCGTCAAGGGGGGAGGCGCCGAAGGTGTGGAGGGTGAGGGGGGTGAAGTCGTAACAAGGTAGCCGTACCGGAAGGTGCGGCTGGATCACCTCCTTTCTAGGGAGATAAGTTCTTAGAGAGACAAACTTTAACTCGAATAGAGGGCAGGAGCCCGTCCGGTGGATGTCGCCCGGGGGAAGTCCCCGCAGCACCCGGTCCCCGGGGTCGCACCCGCGTACCTTGAGAGCCGCATAGCGATAGGAGAGAGATGGAAGATCATTCTTCCAGACTCGATTCTTTTCTGCGATTTATCAGACAGAATGATAGCAATCATTCATCCGATCCAAACAAGAAGAATTCACTTATTAATGAGTGAGGAGCATCTGATCGCGAGCACAGTGAAGACACTGTGCCGCGGTATGAGATACCCGAATTGCGACATACGAGCGCTATTCATGATATCGATTAATTTAACTTAATTAGCGACACGTGGATATCCCGCGGGCCCGATGCGGTCCCGCAAGATACCACGGGCGCACGGCGGATGCCTTGGCACAGGGAGCCGATGAAGGACGCGGCAAGCTGCGATAATCCCCGGCGAGGAGCACACATCCTTCGACCCGGGGGTCTCCGAATGGGCGAACCCATCCACAGCAGTGTGGATATCCCCACCCCGAACACATAGGGGCCGGGAGGACAACCCGGGGAACTGAAACATCTAAGTACCCGGAGGAGAGGAAATCAATCTCGAGACTCCCCGAGTAGCGGCGAGCGAAAGGGGACCGATGGCCAAACCGTCGAGCGGGCATACCCGGCAGGGGTTCCGCCGACGGGGTTGCAGGGCCGCGCATCCGGGGGCTGCCGCCCCCGGGCGCAGGTCCGGCTGGGGAGCGGAACGGCATGGGAGGGCCGGCCGCAGCGGGTGACAGCCCCGTACGCGAACCCAGACCGGACGGCGCGACGCGGTCCCTGAGTAGGGCCGGGCACGTGAAACCCGGTCCGAACCTGGGTGGACCACCATCCAAGCCTGAGTACTACCCTGTGACCGATAGCGCACCAGTACCGTGAGGGAAAGGTGAAAAGCACCCCGGGAGGGGAGTGAAACAGTACCTGAAACCGTGCGCCCACGAGCAGTCGGAGCACCTATATGGTGTGACGGCGTGCCTTTTGTAGAATGAGCCAGCGAGTCGCTGGCGCGGGGCGAGGTTAACCGAAAGGGAGCCGTAGCGAAAGCGAGCCTTAACAGGGCGACTTGAGTCCCGCGCCGCGGACGCGAAGCCGGGTGAGCTATCCGTGGGCAGGCTGAAGCGGGGGTAAGACCCCGTGGAGGGCCGAACGCACGTCGGTTGAAAACGGCGGCGATGACCTGCGGATAGGGGTGAAAGGCCAATCAAACCCGGAGATATCTCGTTCTCCCCGAAATAGCTTTAGGGCTAGCGTCGCGCGTTCACCGCCGGAGGTAGAGCACCGGATGGACGAGGGGGCTTCGCCGCCTACCGAATCCAACCGAACTCCGAATGCCGGCGGCCCAGAGCGCGGCAGTCAGAGCATGTGGGCTAAGCTGTGTGCTCGAGAGGGAAACAGCCCGGACCGCCCGCTAAGGTCCCCAAGTTCCAGCCGAGTGGCAAAGGATGTGCGTCCGCCCAGACAACCAGGATGTTGGCTTAGAAGCAGCCATGCATTCAAAGAGTGCGTAACAGCTCACTGGTCGAGTGGACATGCGCCGACAATACACGGGGCTAAGCTGGACACCGAAGCGGCGGGATTTTATCTATATAGAATCGGTAGGGGAGCTTCCCATGGGCGGTGAAGCCGCCGGGCGACCGGCGGTGGAGCGCATGGGAGTGAGAATGCTGGCATGAGTAGCGAGAGACGAGAGAGTAACTCGTCCGCCGTGAACCCGAGGTTTCCTGGGCAAGGCTAATCCTCCCAGGGTCAGTCGGGGGCTAAGGCGAGGCCGGAAGGCGTAGCCGACGCGCAGCAGGCAGACATTCCTGCACCGCGCACGCGGCGCTACGACCGACGGGGCGACGGATGGGGGTGGCTCGGCGGGGTTCTGGACGTCCCCGTGATGGAGCGCGGCCCGCGGACCAGGGAAATCCGGTCCGCACGAGGGCGAGGCTCCGGACGAAGCGATCAAGCGAAGCGAGTGAGCCCGAGGTCCCTAGAAAAACCCCTAGGCAGGCGCGTGCGCGCCCGTACCGCAAACCGACACAGGTGGGTGGGTAGAACATACCGAGGCGATCGGGTCAACCATGGTCAAGGAACTCGGCACAATGGCCCCGTAACTTCGGGAGAAGGGGTGCCCGCGCGTACGTGAACGGACTTGCTCCGGGAGCGGAGGCGGGCCGCAGTGGAGAGGCCCAAGCGACTGTTTACCAAAAACACAGGACTCTGCAGAAGCCGCAAGGCGACGTATAGGGTCTGACGCCTGCCCGGTGCCGGAAGGTCACGCGGAGGAGTTAGCGCATCGCGCGAAGCCCCGAAGCCAAGCCCCGGTAAACGGCGGCCGTAACTATAACGGTCCTAAGGTAGCGAAATTCCTTGTCGGGTAAGTTCCGACCTGCACGAAAGGCGCAACGACTTGGGCGCTGTCTCGACCATGGACCCGGTGAAATTGCACTGGTCGTGAAGATGCGACTTACCCGCGGAAGGACGGAAAGACCCCGTGAACCTTCACTGCAGCTTGGCATTGGCCGCTGGTCCCGCGTGTAGAGGATAGGCAGGAGGCACAGATCCGGAGGCGCCAGCCCCCGGGGAGCCGCCCTTGGAATACTGCCCTCGCGCGACCGGCGTCCTAACCCGAGGCCGTCAACCGGCTCGGGGACCGTGCCAGGCGGGCAGTTTGACTGGGGCGGTCGCCTCCTAAAGGGTAACGGAGGCGCGCGAAGGTCCGCTCGGGACGGTCGGCAACCGTCCTTTTGAATGCAAGAGTACAAGCGGGCTTGACTGCGAGGCCCACAAGCCGAGCAGGTGCGAAAGCAGGCTCTAGTGATCCGGCGGCCCCGAGTGGGTGGGCCGTCGCTCAACGGATAAAAGGTACTCCGGGGATAACAGGCTGATCTTGCCCAAGAGTCCACATCGACGGCAAGGTTTGGCACCTCGATGTCGGCTCATCGCATCCTGGGGCTGGAGCAGGTCCCAAGGGTACGGCTGTTCGCCGTTTAAAGCGGTACGCGAGCTGGGTTCAGAACGTCGTGAGACAGTTCGGTCCCTATCCTCCGTGGGCGCAGGAGAATCGATGGAGGCTGCCCCCAGTACGAGAGGACCGGGGTGGACGCACCTCCGGTGAACCGGTTGTCGACCAACGGCACGGCCGGGTAGCCGCGTGCGGCGCGGATAACCGCTGAAGGCATCTAAGCGGGAAGCCGTTCCAGGGATTAGTTCTCCTTCCGGTAAGGGCCCAGGTAGACTACCTGGTCGATAGACGGCAGGTGCAAGGCTGGCGACAGCCTCAGCCGAGCCGCACTAATCGCCCGAGCTCTTCCGGAACCGCACCTCGCGGCCCGCGGGAC